>VBOF01000079.1 GCA_005877855.1 Nitrospirota bacterium
GCTTGGCCTGCAACGAGAAAGGCTCGCCGGGGTACGGGTCTTCGTGTTCCCGAACCCCAGCGGCCGCAACGCGAATTACTCCTACCAGCAGATGCTTGCGGCGTACCGAGCGTTAAGAAGGTTCCTGAGGAAGATACCAACTCGCTCACCCTGAGCCCCACGCTCCTCTCACCCTTTTCTCACCTCATAATATCTCTTGACTCGGTACCCTAGTACAGGGTGTAGGCTCTCTGAAAGAGGTGATGCAATGGCCTCAGGACTCACCATCGGTCAGTTGGCCAAGTCGGTCGGGGTCAATATCGAGACCGTCCGTTACTACGAGCGACTCCAACTGCTCACTCCGACGGCAAGAAAACCTTCCGGGTATCGTATCTATAGCGACGACGTTGTCCGTCGTCTCCGGTTCATCAAAAACGCCCAGGCCCTGGGGTTCACGCTTGAAGAGATCGCTGGTCTGCTCAACCTGCGTGTGGACTCCGCGGCTAGCTGCGGCGATGTCCAACGGCGGGCGCAAGCCAAACTCGCCAGGGTTGAAGCAAAGCTGAAGGACCTTGAATCCATGGCAGGTGTGCTCAAGGACCTCATCAAATCGTGCCGGGCCGGGCAGCCGACCGATCGGTGCCCGATTTTAAAGAGCTTGGAGGAGAAAAGGAGGTCGGACGATGGTAACCGTAAAGCGAAGCGTTGAAGTCTTCACGGCCGGCTGTCCGGTGTGCTCGGAGGTCGTGGGTCTTGTCCGTGCCCTGGCGTGCCCGAGCTGTGAGGTGCGGGTCTATGACCTGCGGGAAGGCTGCGCTACGAACGAATGCCGGGAGAAGGCATCCCGCTACGGCGTCACCGCCGTGCCGGCCGTGGCGGTTGACGGCATTCTGTTGGACTGCTGCCGGCGAGGGCCGATCGATGCTGCCGCGCTGCGGGCTGCAGGCATCGGCCAGGCGTGAATGGGGCAGTCTGGATGGAGGAAGGGCTAATGAAGACGGAGTCGGAACGGCTCTTTGGCGAATTGCGCCGTCTGAGCCCGAAGGTCACCGGTGGGTTACTACGCATGCGGCAGGAAGCTTACCGAGATGGAGCGGTGCCGGCGAAATACAAGCTCCTGGCGGCCCTGGCGCTCTCAGTGGCGATTCGCTGCGAGGCCTGCATCCGTGCATACGTGAAGATGGCGTATGAGAAAGGTATCACGCAGGCTGAACTCATCGAGTTCCTGGAGGTCGCGATGACCGTGCAGGGATGCCCCGGAGAAGAGTGGGCGCTCAAAGCCTATGCGGCCTTCCAGGAGTGTGCGCAGGGCGCGGAGCCGACGGCTGGCAGGACCTGTTGTACGCATCAAGCCCCATAAGGAGGGAGCAGACTATGAAACGCAAATGGGTCTCCGGTGTGCTGCTCGTCAGCGCCGTCGCGGTTCTGTGGGCCCAATCGGCGGCGGCTCAACAAGCCTCCGCCTCGCGCATCCTGATTCATATGAAGACCTCGCTCGCCGAAGATGATGCCCAGATCTGTGCGGTGCCCAATGTCGCGTGGGCGGCGGTCAAGGCCGGGCACAAGGTCACGATCCTGGTGGACGCGAGCGCCGTGACTTCCGTCACGAAAGGGCTCGGCTGGTTCAACGGCTTGTTCCGGCCGGACAGTACCGCGCTGGATCGGGCGGCTCTGCCCGAACGCGAGCGCCAGAGCCTCTCTCAGCAGATGGGCGTGCCGCTGGAGCAGGTCCCCCACGATTACGGCGAATACTTCGACTTCCTCAAAAAAATGGGGGTGGAGATTTACGGCAATCGCACGATGATGCTGCTCTACCAGATCGATCCTGCCCGAGTGGTTTCCTCTGTGACGCCGGTTCCCTTGGATCGGATGGTGCAGCTTTTTGATTCGGCGGACCGCATCATCGTGTACTGAATCTCATCCGCACCTGCACCAGATCTGCGTCTCCGACCCACGGAACTGGCTTACGGCTTAAGCTGGTTAACGATTTCGGACAGGTCCTTCGGATACAGCGCGATCTCAATGCGGCGATTTGCCGTGCGTCCTTCCTCCGTGTCGTTGCTGGCTATGGGTTTGGTGTCGGCATACCCGACGGCCAACAGGTTGGCGCGGTCCACTCCTCCTTCTTCTATCAAATAGCGCACCACGCTCGTGGCGCGGGCCGTGGACAGCTCCCAGTTGGTCTGGAACCGCTCTTTGAGCTTTACTCCGATCGGCACATTATCGGTGTGCCCCTCGATCCTGATTTGTTTGTCGGTCACATTCTTCAGAATATCACTGACCTGTTTGAGCACCTTGAGGCCGGACGGCTTTACCTTGCTCTGACCGGAGTCAAAGAGGACGCGGTCCACCATGTTGATCGTCAACCGGTCCCTGACCTGCTTGATCTTGATGTCGCCCTTGGCGATTTCGGCTTCCAGCGACTTGGTCAACTCCTCGTGCGTCCGGGTCAATCGCTGGATCTCCGCCTCCTTGGCAGCGCGATCCTGCTCCAGGCGAGACTTTTCCCCTACTTCGGCCCTGAGCTGTTCCTGCTGCTGCTGGATCTCGGCCTCCTTGGCAGCGCGCTCCTGTTCCAGGCGGGCCTTTGCCGCCGCTTCGGCCTTGAGCTGTTCTTTCAGATCCTGATCTTGCTCCGAGAGCTGCTTGACCAGCTCGTTGACTCGTGCCGTCTCGGCTTCGAGTTCGCTGGCGCGCTTCTGAAGTCTCTCAATCTCTTCTTGGGCCGTCGTCGTCCCGCTCATAAGCCCCGCGACGCGGGTGTTGACATCAACCAGTTGTTTCTGAAGGCGGTCTGCCTCGGCGGCCGCTTGCTTCTTAGAACTTTCGAGCGCCTTGCGCGCCTGCTCAAGTTCTGCCAATGTCTGCTTGTGAGTTCCTGTGCTGACACATCCGGCCAGCAGCGCAGCACACATGACCACTCTCGTAACTGTGCAGATCTTCATGGGTTCCCCTCCTTGGATATGATCTGATCATGGCAGATGTCAAGCTGGTTATCCTGTGATAGGGCACTGGATTTATGCAAAAGCAATGCCGATTGAAGGCGAGGCGACTGTTTTTTTTGGTTTGTGCTGAATAAGCGTTCCATTAGGTGACGAGACTGCGCTGTGCCTACCTAAGGTAAGCCATTTTGATCTTGCGAAAATCGGACCGTCGATCGGATTTTTGTACAATCCGCCCCCTGCATGGGGATCACGCAACCACATGTGCACCAGGTCAATGTCTCCGAGGGGAGCGTGGTGTAGCTACCGGTGCCAAAAGCCTACATCTCTATGACGTTCGGTAGGGTTGTGCCACTCTGATCCGCATAGAGTCCCCTCCTGAACTGCCTCATTGAGCCCCCACGGTGTCGTGCCGGGTCTCGGGATGGTACACGAAAAAGTTAAGCAACGGAAATGCCGATGAGCATCGGACTGGCGATCGGATTTTGGTACAATGCGCTCCCAGCATGGGGATCACACACCCGCACGTGCACCAGATCAATGTCTCCGACGGGGGCGTACCGAAGCTGCCGGTTCCGGAAGCCCGCATCACCGTCCAGGGGGTAGCAGGCGACCGTCAGCGGAGCGTCCAGTACCACGGCGGGGTGGATCGGGCGGTCTGCCTGTATTCGCTGGAAGCCATCGGGACCCTGCAAGCCGAAGGCCATGCGGTCGCGCCAGGGTCTTGCGGGGAGAACCTCACGCTTGCGGGACTGAAGTGGGCTCGGCTCAAACCTGGGGACCGCTTGCGCATCGGCACCGACGTACGGCTGGCGGTGATGAGCTACACCGCTCCCTGCAAACACAACGCGCGATGGTTTGTGGACGGAGACTTCATGCGGATCTCCCAGAAGAAGCATCCGGGCTGGAGCCGGCTTTATGCGCGGGTGCTGGCTGAGGGCGTGGTACGGCCGGGAGACGAGGTGATGGTGGAGGAGGGCGATGGAGCGGGTCCTTGAACCGGAATTGATGGACGATCCCGCGCAGGCGCTGGCTTACTCCCGCGCCGACTTTGAAGAAGAGAACCAGGGGTTCGTCGATCGGTTCGCGGAGTTCTACCCTGAATTCAAGGCAGGGCATGTGCTGGACCTGGGTTGCGGGCCAGCCGACATCCCGATCCGGCTTGCGCGGACGCTCCCTGAGTGTCGGATCACCGGCGTGGACGGCTCACCACCCATGATCGCCCTCGGCTTGGAGGCGGTCCGTGTGGCGGGCCTCGCGGGTCGCATCACGTTGCGGTGCGAGCGGTTCCAGGACACGGTCCTTCCGGAACGGGCCGCAGCGGTGATCTCCAACAGCCTCTTGCACCATGTCCCCAACCCGTTGCAGTTCTGGTATGCAGTCAAGAAACTGGCCTCACCCGGCGCCGTGGTGCTGGTGATGGACCTGCTTCGTCCCGAGTCTTCTGAGGCGGCGCAGTCCATCGTGGACACATACGCCGCGGATGAGCCGGCGATCCTCCGGCGCGATTTCTTCAACTCCCTGCTCGCTTCCTTCACGGAGGACGACGTGGCGGCCCAACTGGCCGAGATGAACCTGACACGGCTCCTCATCGACGTTCCGGACGATCGCCACTGGATCGTCGGCGGCCGGCTCACCTGAGGAGGGTGCGATGCAACGACTCTGGTCGGTCCTCGTTGTTGGCGCTACGCTTTGGCTCTCCGCCGCAGCGGCCTTTGCGCTGGAGTTCTCGGCGGAGCAGACGACCCGGAAAGGCGCGCAGTCGATGTCAGGGAAGATTTATTTTCAGGCCGATCGGTGGCGGGTGGAGATGGCAAGCCCGGACGGCCCGAAGGTGGCCATCCATCGCCTGGATAAAGCCGTCACGTGGCTGTTGTTCCCCAACCGCACGTATGTCGAGATGCCTTTGCGGTTCGATCAGATCCCTCAGTGGGCCCCGAAAATCCAAGGCGAGGTGGGACGAAGGCTGGTGGGGACCGACAAGGTGGGCGGGCGCAAGACCGAGAAATATGAAGTCACCGTGGATGTGGAGGGCCAGAAGATGGTCCTGTACCAATGGGTCGCTCCCGACATTAAATTTTCCATGAAGACGGCCAGCGCTGATGGAAGCTTTGAGAGTGCATATTCGTATGTCAAATTAGGCCAGCAGCCCGCCCAGCTCTTTGAGGTCCCGGCCGGCTATACCAAGGTGTCGATGCAACGCTGAGCCACCGGCCGGCACGCTTTTACGCTATAATGAGTGGGAGCAAAGTTTGTGCCTATGTGAGGCGCCCCATGCCGACCCTACATATTCGCACGACTCCCCCGGGCCCCCGCGCCCGGATGTTACTGCGGCGGTATGAACGCTATGTCGCTCCTTCGGCCACGCAGTCCTATCCGCTTGTCGTGGACCACGCCGCCGGATGCCACGTCTGGGATGTGGACGAGAACTGCTACCTGGACTTCACGGCGGGCATCGCGGTCAGCGCCGTCGGACACGGGCACAAGCAGGTGGTCGGCGCGATTACCGCCCAGGTCGATCGGCTCATCCATTTTTCCTTTGCGGACTTCTTTTACCCCTCCTATATCCGGCTGGCCGAGCGGCTGGCCGAGCTGGCTCCCGGTCGTGAGCCCAAGCAAGTGTATCTCTGCAATTCGGGCGCGGAGGCCATCGAGGGTGCGATCAAGCTGGTGCGCCACTCGACACGGCGGCCGTACATCCTCGCCTTCTACAACGCCTTTCACGGGCGCACGCTCGGCGCCCTCTCCCTGACCGCCAGCAAGCCGGTCCAGCGCCGGGGGTTTGCGCCGTTGCTGCCTGGCGTCTTTCATGCGCCGTACCCCGACCCGCACCGAAGCCGCGGCGACGATCCAGCCGAGGAGTGTCTGGACCATATCGAGAACGTTTTATTCCACACCGTGCTGCCACCGGAGGAGACGGCGGCCATCTTCGTCGAGCCGATTCAGGGCGAAGGCGGGCTGGTCGTGCCGCCAGACCATTTCCTGACCGGGCTCCGCCGGCTGTGCGATCGCCATGGGATTTTGCTGGTGGACGACGAGGTACAGGCCGGCATGGGACGCACCGGCAAGTTCTTCGCGATCGAGCATGCGGGCGTGGCGCCGGACGTCATCTGTATGGCCAAGGCCGTCGGTGGGGGCTTGCCGCTGGGTGCCGTGATCGCTCGGAAGCGGGTCATGTCGTGGGAGAGGGGCTCGCACACTTCCACCTTCGGTGGCAACCCGGTGGCCTGCGAAGCGGGGCTGGCCACCATCGAGGTTATCGAAAAGGAAGGGCTCATGCGGAACGCCGCCGAGCAGGGCGCGTACATCCAAAAGCGTTTGCGCCAGCTACAGCAGCGATGCCGGTTGCTGGGGGACGTGCGCGGCCGTGGCCTGATGATCGGCGTTGAGCTGGTCCGCAACCGGCGGACCAAGGAGCCGGCGGAACGCGAGCGCGACCATGTCGTTCAGCAGGCCTTCCGGCGAGGGCTCCTCCTGCTCCCGTGCGGCAGGAACGTGATCCGGATCAGTCCCCCGCTGTCCATCACTCGCGATGAAGTGGATCAGGGGCTGGCGGTCCTGGAAGAGGTGCTGTCATGAAGACACCGGTGAAAAACTTTATCGGTGGCAAGTGGGTCGGGGCCCATTCGGGGCGGACCTTTGATAGCCGGGATCCGGCGACCGGCGAGGTGGTCGGGCGGTGCGTGGATTCGGGACCGGAGGACATCGACGAGGCGATGAAGGCCGCGACCGAGGCCTTCGAGGGATGGCGCCGCATGCCCGCCCCTCGGCGCGGGGAGATCCTCTTCCGCGTCGCCGAGCGGCTGATGCGGGACAAGGAGACTCTGGCGCGCACCGTGACCCGCGAGATGGGAAAGGTGCTGGCCGAGGCGAAGGGGGACGTGCAGGAAGCGATCGACATGGCCTACTACATGGCGGCTGAAGGGCGGCGCCAGTTCGGCTTCGTCGTGCCGTCCGAGCTGCCGGACAAGTCGGCCCTCTGCGTGCGGGAACCGGTGGGGGTCGTTGGCTTGATCACGCCGTGGAATTTTCCCATCGCCATCCCTTCCTGGAAGACCTTCCCGGCGCTGATCCTGGGTAATACGGTGGTGCTGAAGCCGTCCCCAGAGACGCCGGTCACAGCCTCGCTCTTCGTCCAAGTCCTAGAAGAGTGCGGGGTGCCTCCTGGCGTGGTGAACTTGGTCCTGGGAAGCAGCCCCGAGCTGGGTGCGGCCCTCGTGCGCCATTCGAACGTGGCGCTCATCTCATTCACGGGCTCGACGGCGACCGGCGACCAGGTGGCCATGGATGCCGCCGCGGGCCACAAGCGGGTGGCGCTGGAGATGGGCGGCAAGAACGCTATTCTGGTCATGGACGATGCCGACCTGGACCTGGCCGTGGACGGGATCACCTGGAGCGCCTTCGGGACGACGGGCCAGCGCTGTACGGCCTGCAGCCGACTCCTCGTCCACCGCGAGGTGAAGGAACGGCTGACGCGGATGCTACTCAACCGGATGGCGAAGCTCACCGTGGGGAACGGGTTGAAGCCCGGCGTCGAGATCGGCCCGCTCGTCAATCACGCGCAGCTAGAGCGGGTGCAGCGGTACATACAAGCGGGCATGCAGGAAGGAGCGCGGCTCTTGACGGGAGGCAAGGCGCTCACCGACGGCGAGTACGCGCGGGGGCATTTCTTCGCCCCGACGCTCTTCGATCAGGTGAAGCCCACGATGCGGATCGCTCAGGAGGAGATATTCGGGCCGGTGCTGGGGGTGCTCGAAGTCAAAGACCTCGAGGAAGCCATTGCGGTCAACAACAGCGTCCAGTACGGGTTGTCCACGGCGCTCTACACGCGGGATCTCAACCGTGCGCAGCGCGCCATGCGGGATATCCGGACGGCGATCGTGTACATCAACGCCGGCACGATCGGCAGCGAAGTCCATCTGCCCTTCGGCGGGATGCGACGCACCGGCAATGGCCATCGCGAAGCGGGGCAGGCGGCGCTGGACACGTTCAGCGAATGGAAAGCGATCTACGTGGATTACAGCGGCCGTCTTCAGCGAGCGCAGATTGACAAGGAATGAAACACGGAATGGAGCGAACCATGGAACGGGGAGCAGAATTGGAAGCGGTCATTGACGGACTTCTCAAGAACTACCTGTCGCGCAACTTGGCAGCGCGAGTCCTGCAAGCGGCGCTGGACGAGGTGGGCGTCGGCTTTCGGCCGGTGGTGGACCACCTCACGATCCGAACGCTGGGCATTGATCGGCGCGCGGAGGAGTTTCTCCGGCTGGGGTACAGCTATGCGGAGACCTTGAACTACGACGACTGGTTCGCCAAGGTGTACCGGGCTCCGGGGTTCCCGCCCTTGTTCATCGATCAGGCCTATCCGGACGCTCGCGGGGCCACCAGCATCATCCCCGGCTGGGTGGCCAAGTTCGGTGACCGGACCCTGCACCACGTCGCTGTTCTGGTGGGGGATATCGAATGGGCCATCCTCCGGCTCAAGGCCCAGGGGGTGATCTTCACAGGGGACATCGTGGGAATGCGCGGCGGGCCACTGCGCCAGATCTTCACGGCTCCCGAGCGGGTGGATGGAGAGGCCTTCTCGGTTCTCGAGCTGACCGAGCGGCATCACGGGTTCCTGGGTTTCTCCCCTCCCCAAGCCAATGCGCTCATGCGATCCACGGTCGGCACCGGCTAGCGATTTCCGCTTGTCTAATCCGGACTGGCTTTTGTATAATTACGTCTTGCTCACACAAGCAAGGGATCGTTTTCAAGGAGGGAGAGGCCGTGAAAGGGATGTGGACTTTTTTGCAGACTTGTTTGGTGTTTCTGTGCACCGTCGCCGTTGTGTTGGCTGAAGAAGCCGCGAAGGTCGAGGTCAAAGAAGATCCGTATGCGCCGATATACTACATCTGGTACACGTTGATTGCGATCATCTTAGCTTGGGGCGTGTACGACTCGTTCTTCCGTCCTGTCGACTAATAACCAAAACACAACCAGGCATGAGGCCCCATAAAGCCGGACCGGCTTTATGGGGCCCGGCTGATCGTCGGGTCGTAGAGGATCTGGATGCTATTGCCGTCTGGGTCGGCGAGGTAGCACGAATAGCTGCCGTCCCGGTGTCGTTTCGGGGCGGCGAGAACTCTCACGCCGTTCTGCTTCGCCCACTCGGCCCAGGCGTCCACCCCTTGCGGGCTGCCCGCAATGAAACCGAAGTGATCAAGGGAAGACCAGAGAGGTTGCGCCGGCTCGGGATTGCCCGGAGCGGGCGCCTCGTGCAGCGCGAGGTTGTCGGTCCCTGAACTCAGGTAGCAGTTCTGCGAGTCTGGTTCCCAGACGATCTTCATGTTGAAGATACGTTGGTAGAAGTCCTTGGCTCTCCGGATGTCCCGTACCCGAAGCGCCAGGTGTCGTAAGCCGTGCAGTGGCGGGCAACCCTTTTCCATAACTGGTGCACCTCTCAGTGAGAACCGTTGCTTAACTCCGCGAGCGTATCATAAAGGATTGCATTCACAGTGAGAAGCATCTAGCATAGAGGATAGCAAGGAAAGCGGTATGCAGGACTGGAGTCGGCCAGACCCCCTGACGCGCGATCTGATTCACCTCATCAACGCGCGGCGACACGATCATTGGGATGTGGATGCCGCGCTCGACACCCTCACCGAACTGATCGAACAGGGACGCGAGGAAGAGATCCTGAAAGTGCTGGCGGCGCTCGACGAA
>VBOF01000080.1 GCA_005877855.1 Nitrospirota bacterium
AGGGCACCGCCCTCAGGCAGTTGGCGGCCGCGTTCCGCGCGCTTCCCATCCCGGTGATCGGGACCATTTCCGACGGCGCGCTGAAGTTCGATATGCGCTGCCTGGAGAATGAACGCGAGTTCGTCGATCAGCTGGCGCAGCTCCGGCTCGAGGCCAGCAGGAGTGGGTCATGATCATCGGCACCGCGGGCCATATCGACCACGGCAAGACGGCGCTCATCAAGGCGCTCACCGGCACGGACGCCGATCGCCTGAAGGAAGAGAAAGAGCGCGGCATCACCATCGACCTCGGGTATGCCTTCTACCCGCTGCCCCACGGCGCGGTGCTCGGCTTCATCGACGTGCCGGGGCACGAGCGCTTCGTGCACAACATGCTCGCCGGCGCGACCGGCATCGACTTCGTGCTGCTGGTGGTGGCGGCGGACGACGGCGTGATGCCGCAGACGCGCGAGCACTTGGAGATCATCGATCTGCTCGGTGTGAAGGGCGGTGCGGTGGCGCTCACCAAGATCGACCGCGTGGAGTCGGCGCGCGTGGCCGCGGTGTGGGCGGAGATCGAGGCCTTGCTCCGTGGCACGGCGCTCGCCGGCAGCCCCGTGTTTGCACTGTCGAGCACTACCGGCGACGGCGTGCCGGCGCTGCGTGCGCATCTCGAGGTCATGGCCGCGTCACCGCCGCCGGTAGGCGCGGCGGATGGCTGCTTTCGTCTCGCGGTGGACCGGTGCTTCACGCTTACCGGCAGCGGCACGGTGGTGACCGGGACGGTGTTTTCCGGAAGCGTGGGTGTGGGCGACCACTTGCTGGTGTCGCCGCCCGGCTGGGAAGTGCGGGTGCGCAGCATCCACGCGCAAAACCGCGCGGCCGAGCGCGGCATGGCGGGCCAGCGCTGCGCGCTCAGCCTCGCCGGCGTCGAGAAGAAGGACATCGCACGCGGGGACTGGGTATTGGAGCCCGCCGTGCACGCACCGACCGCGCGGTTCGACGCATCTCTCAAGCTGCCACCTTCCGCGGCGCGGGCTCTCCGGCACTGGACCCCGGTGCACGTGCATCTTGGCGCCGCGGAAGCGATGGGCCGCGTCTCGCTGCTGCAAGCCACGGGCATCGAGCCGGGCGGCAGCGGCCCCGCGCAGATCGTGCTCGATCGGCCCATCGGCGCGTTGCGCGGCGACCGCTTTATCTTGCGCGACCAGTCGGCCCAGCAGACGCTCGCGGGCGGGCTGGTGCTCGATCCGTTTGCGCCGGCGCGTAAGGCGCGTACGCCCGCGCGTCTGGCAGTGCTCGCGGCACTGGAGGGTCCCACAATGTTCGATGCGTTGCAGCAACTGCTCAGCGTCGCGCCGGCCGGTGTGGATCTGTCATGGTTTGCGCGCAGTTTTAATCTGCGCGCCGAGGCTGCCAAGACACTGTACCAAGAGATCCCCATGGTGGTGGTCAACGTCGCCGGCGCCGGCCGCTTTGGTTTTGCGCCGCCGCGCTGGGAGACGACGCAGCAGGCGGTGCTGGCGGCGCTCGCGGCCGAACACGCTCGCGTCCCGGAGGTGCTCGGCCTCGAAGGCCGGCGCTTGCGCCGGCTGGCGACCCCGGATCTGCCGTGGGAGATGTTCACGGCGTTGATCGATCAGTTGCTGGCCGGGCAGCGCGTGGCACGGCACGGCCCGTGGCTCCATCTGCCGCAGCATCGCATCGTACTCACCGGCGCGGAAGAGAAGCTCTGGCGCGCAGTGGCGCCGTTGCTTCGGGCCATGCCGTTTCAGCCGCCGTGGGTGCGCGACATGGCGCGGACGCTCACGGCGCCCGAACAACAAGTACGCAGCCTGTTGCAGCGCGTGACGATGCTGGGTGACACCTACGAGATTATGCACGACCGTTTCTTCACGCGCGAGGCGATCGCCGAGCTCGCGCGCATTGTCTCGGAGCTCGCGGCGGAAAAGGGCGAGGTGACGGCGGCGGAGTTCCGCGACCGCATCGGAACGGGTCGCAAGCTCGCGATCCGGATCCTCGAGTATTTCGACAAGACCGGTTTCTCGCGCCGCGTCGGCGACGCCCACCGCGTGCGCGACCCGACCCTGCTGGTCGAAGGCATCAAGAAAAATGCCGACCCCGATGGCGGCCGGCGTGAGGGACAAGTTTCCGGAAGAGACTCGCACCCCGGTGGAGCGGCCAGACTTCAAATCTGGTAAGGGCCGTCAGCCGGTCCTTGGTGGGTTCGACTCCCACTCTCTTCCGCCAATTTAATAGAGGTGTGTTATGTCAGGCGTTCGATTGACCAGTATGTCGCACGGCGGTGGATGCGGCTGCAAGATCGCGCCCGCCGCGCTGACGGAAATCCTCGCCAAGGTCCCGCGCACGTTCCTCGATCCGGCGCTGCTCGTGGGTATCGAGACCGGCGACGATGCCGCCGTGTATCGCCTGAACGACGGGCAGGCGGTCGTCGCCACCACCGATTTTTTCATGCCGATCGTGGACGACCCGTACGATTTCGGGCGTATCGCCGCGACCAACGCGCTGTCCGACATTTACGCCATGGGCGCGCGCCCGATCTTCGCGCTCGCCATCGTCGGCATGCCGCTCGACGAGCTGCCGGTGAACGTGATTCAGGATATTCTCGCGGGCGGGGTCTCGGTGTGCGAGGCCGCGGGCATTCCCATCGCCGGCGGCCACTCGATCGATTCGGTCGAGCCGATTTATGGCCTGGTGGCGCTCGGTGTGATTCACCCGCAGCGCATCAAACGCAACAGTACCGCATGCGCCGGTGACGCCATCGTGCTCGGCAAGGCACTGGGCGTCGGGATTCTCAGCGCCGCGCTCAAGAAAGGCGCGCTGCCGGAGGAGGGATACCGGCAGATGCTGGCCACCACCACGCAGCTCAACACCGTCGGCCATCGGCTGTCGGAGATGGCGGGGATCCACGCGATGACCGATGTCACCGGCTTCGGCCTGCTCGGCCATCTCGCCGGGATCTGCCGCGGTTCGCGGCTCGGCGCGCGCGTCGCGTTCGAGTCGCTGCCGGTCCTCCCGGCGGCGCTGTCGCTCGCGCAACAGGGTTACAACACCGGCGCCGCCGCGCGCAACTGGGCGAGTTACGGCCATGACGTGCGGCTGCCGGACGATCTCGCACCCTGGCAGCAGGCGCTCCTGTGCGATCCGCAGACGAGCGGCGGATTGCTGGTCACCTGTGCGCCGCAGGCGGTCGCCTCGGTGCTGTCATTGTTTCGCGACGAGGGATTCGCCAGCGCTGCGGTAATCGGACAGATGCAGGCCGGCGCGGTGCGCATTACCGTGGATTACCGGTTCGACAAGGATGGCAATCCGGTGGAGAGCCAGTAACGAGCGGCACTGCCACCGAAAGGAGGACGGCATGTCAGGTGCGCGAAGAAGTCTGCAAGCGATACTCACTGGTGTGCTAGGAATGTCAATGGCCGTCGCTCTCAGCGCTCGCGCCGCGGATCAAGACAACGCGCGCACCTTGTCCTTCACGTATGAGGCGGAAGTCCCGGCACAGCCGGCCGGCACCGGCCCTATCGATGTCTTCATTCCTCTCGCCGCCACCGATGCCCACCAGACGATCCTCCGCCACGATGTCAAGGCGAGTATCCCTGGTCGGGAGACGATCGAGAGCCGGTATGGCAACAAGGTCTGGCATGGGCACGTGGATCGTTCGGATGGCAAGCCCATCACTGTTGTGGTGGACTACATTATTCAGCGCCGGGTGTTTAAGCAACAGCGACTGACATCAGCCGGCATCAGGGCATACAGCCCAAGCGAGCGGAAGGAGTTGGCGCTTGCCTTGGGCCCAGACCTAAGAGTCCCGATCTCCGGCCCGCTCATCGATATGGTGCGAGCCGAACTGCCTCATACCGATCCATCTGCCCTTGCCCGTGCGCGAGCCATCTACGACTATGTGATCGACAACATGGAGTACAAGAAGGTGGGCACGGGCTGGGGGAACGGCGACACCTTCTGGGCGTGCACCAAGCGCTATGGCAACTGCACCGACTTTCACGCCCTCTTCATCTCGTTGGCCAGGGCGGAGGGTATTCCAGCCCAGTTTGAGATCGGCTTCTCTGTTCCCGAAGACCGGACCTCGGGTGCGATCGACGGCTATCACTGCTGGACAGAGTTCCACCTGCCCGACGTGGGGTGGTTCCCCATCGATGCGTCCGAAGCATGGAAGCGCAAGGAGCGCCGCGATTTCTATTTCGGCACGCAGCCTGCGGATCGCATCCAGTTCAGCATGGGGCGGGATCTGGAACTGGGAGATGGACACACCACCGGTCCGCTGAACTACTTCATCTATCCTCACGTTGAGGTGGCGGGAAAGCGGCTCGACAATGTAAAACGCGGGTTTCGCTTCTCGGAGATCCCAGACGCTGACGTCGCCCAGAAGCTATCCTTGCCACCTTCTTAGCTGACTCTCAGCGCTTTCTGCAGTTCCTTCACAATACCCAGCGCTTCGTGGGCGTCTTTTTCGGTGGGCAGGCTGTCGGTCTGGCCGGTAGGAACGGCGTCGGGGTAAGTCAGCGGGATCAGATACTTGTCCAGGGCATAGCAGTGATCTTCGAAGCGCGACAGCTCCTGGTCGGCCTCCGTGCAGAGGGCCAGCAGTTCGGCCAGGTGGTGGACCATCGGAATCGGCCGGTGGCGCTCGGCCAGGAAGGCCTTCAATGACTTGGCCGCGGCCTGCTGGGCGTGCAGGCAGACCTGGTTCCAGAGCCCCAGCCCCTGCGCGGCCTCGGCCATGGCCAGGTCCTCCGCCGCGAAGGCGGTCCACCTAGCGGCGGCGCTCATACGCCACGGCTCCTTTGTAGATGATCTCGTCCAGCACGAAGACCCGCCGTTCGTCGACCAGGTCTTCCATCTCCTCGGGGGTGTAGACCAGCACGTCCAGACCGACCTTGGGCCGGACCAACCGCATCACCTCTTCGATCCGCTCCAGCAGCGGTTTGTCGGTCCGCTTGATCACGACGAGGTCGAGGTCGCTCCACTCGTGGAGTTCGCCCTGCGCGGCCGAGCCGAAGAGGATCAGCTTCTCGGGCTCGTACTCCCGGATGAGCACCTCGACCATCCGGTGGAGTTCCTGCTCAAGACGCAGTCCTCGCTCTTCGACGACAGGGTCCATTCCCCTACGACTCTTTGACGAACGGCAGGGCCTGGACGGTGGCAGCCTTGCGCTCGCCGTTGATCTCGACGGTCAAGCCTGTGCCGGGTGGCGTGAAGTCGCGCAGCGGAAAACCGAAAGCGACGACCTTGCCGAGTGAGGGCGAGCGGACCGCGCTCGTGATCCAGCCCACCTCGCGGTCTCCGCTGAAGAGTTTGGATCCTGGCGGGGGAACCTGAGCATTCTCCAGGACGAGGCCCACCAGCCGCCGCCGCACCGCGCCGTAGGTGTCCATGCGAGCGACCACTTCCTGTCCAGGGTAGCAGCCCTTGGTCAGGCTGAAGGCCTTGCCCTCCAGATTGGCTTCAGGCGGGACGATGTTCTCATTCAGATCCGGGCCGGCCTTGGGGAAGCCCGCCTCCACGCGCAAGCTCTCCAGGGCGTGCGCGCCGAAGGGCCTCAATCCAAACGGCTCACCGTGCGACCAGCAGCGGTCCCACGCTGCCTTGAGTCCGTCGGCTGGCAGGAGAATTTCCACGTCGGTCTCGCCGGTCTCCTCGGTGCGGATGAGCATGCCCGCATGGCCGTCGATGTCCACCGGCACGAACGAGAGCGGCTTGAGGGAGGATGGTTCAGTCCCGAACGCCGCGTGGACGAGCTCCGGCGCCTTGGGGCCGCTGATCAGGAGCAGCCCCCAGGTCTCGGCGCAGTTCTCCATCCTGGCCTTGGTGCCGAACAGCAGGAACTTGCGCAGCGCCGAATAGGTGACGTCCCCGATCTCACCCACGTCCTCAAGCATCAGGGCCTCGCCGAGCTGATACACGCGGAAGTAGGTGACCATTTTCCCTTTGTGCGTGAGAAGGCTCGAGTACGTGCCCTGGCCCGGAGCGAGGGGAAGGATATCGTTGCTAATGACGCTCTGTAGCCACTTCACCCGGTCCTCGCCGGTCACCCGGAGCTTCCCGCGCTGCGAGAGGTCCATGAGGCCGACCCCGCGACGCACGGCCTGGTGCTCGGCGGCCGTGTCTCCGTAATGCGCAGGCACCTCCCAGCCGGCTTGCTCGATGAACGTCGCCCCGCGCTTCATGTGTTCTTCGTAAAGGCGCGAGCGCTTCATGTCTTCCCCGTCGTAGTGGGAGGGGGCCCCGCCAAGGGCGCCCCTCCCACACCCACTCCCACTACCTCTTGGACTAGTTGGAGGGTCCTCGACGAAAACTCGTTCCGGGAGACGATCTTGGTGACCCCCAGGTGCTGGGCCCGCTTCCAGTTGTCCACCTCTTCGTGGTTGGCGAAGGCTAGGACCGGAATTGACTTCGACCGGGCGTCGCTTTTGAGGGCTTCAAGCGCTTTGAACGCGTCGAGCCCCTCGTCGTTGATGTTGAGGACCACCGCAGCCGGCCGGAGTGCGCCGGCCTTGTCAGCCACCTCGCCGTGCGTCCGGGCCTTTTCGAGCGTGTAGCCTTGGGGCTTTAGGGCGTCCCTCAGCTTGGTGTAGAAGAAGACGTCGTTCACGGCGACGAGTATGGTTTTGTTCTCCATGGCGCTGACCTTTTAAGTTAGTCTCTCAATGCTCGCGCGGCCAGCCGGCCGCATCTTGGGTGCTCCGGGTGCCACCCGTTGCAATCGGCAAAGCAACGGGTACCCGGCAAGTCGCACCTACGATGCGATCCGGCCGGCCGAAGCGAAGCAAGTCGCGCTGCGCTCCGCCAGGGTCCCTTTCCGCGCCACCCGCTCGGACCGATGCATCCTAGTTCATCATCGCTCTGAGTCTTGTGAAGGCACGCTGGGCCAGATCATACTTGGGGTTGATCCTGAGCGCCTGCTGGTAGCATTCGAGCGCCTTGTCCCACTCCCGCTTCTTCTCGTAGACGCGTCCCAGATTCAGGTGGGGGAACGCCGGGCTCTCGTACCGCTTGGCGCGCGTCGCTTTCTCCAACCACTCGATCGCGTCGTCGAGCTGGCCCTTCTCGATCAGGTAGGCCCCGATGTCGTTGTATGGATTACCGAAGTCGGGGTCCACTGCGATGGCGCGGTGACAGTCCTCGATCGCCTCGTCCAGCATCCCCATGAAGCTGTGAGTCCATCCGCGGAACGTATAGGCTTCGGCTGTCGGATACAGCTCGACGGATTCCGTGTACAGTTTGACCGCCTCCTCGAACTCGCCCTTCATCTGGCGCTCGTAGGCCTTCTTGAAGAGGTCCCATGCGGCCTTCTGATCGTCTTGGGGTTCCAAAAGCCCTATTCCTGCTTGAGCTTCTTTTTGACGAGCTCGGCTGCCCGCCTCCCGGAGAGCAGCATGGCGCCGAAGGCCGGACCCATCCGGGGAGAGCCATCCACGGCGGACACGGAGAGCCCCGCCAGGAAGCAGTTGGGATAGACTTCCCGGGTGTTCTCCACGACAAGCTCCTCGGAGCGCTCTACCCACATGGCCCCGTTGCCGGGCACCGCCTTGTACAGGCCGCGCTTGTTCAAGAGCGCCACCACCGCGGCGTCATGGCCAGTGGCGTCCACCACGACCTTTGATTCCAGCGCGATCGGGTCCACGTGCACGGCGTCGTGCCCGGCGTGCTCGACCGGCGACCAGTTCACGACGACCCCCTCCAGGATGTTCTCCCGGCGGAGGATCAGGTCGATGACTTTGGTCAGGTTGAGGACCCGGACGCCGGCGTCGTAGGCGGCGGCGACCAGCTTGGCGGTGGCGTGCGGCGGGTCCACGATGAACATCCCCTCGCACTCCGTGACGCGTTTCGCGGGGATCTTCAGCTCGTCGAGAATCCTGTCGGCGGGGGCGCAGATGGTCGCCTTGTTCATGAGATACCCGCCGGACCAGAACCCTCCGCCGAGCTGCAACGCCTGCTCGATGAGCAACGTCTTGAAGCCGGCAGCGGCGAGGTCGCGCGCGCACAGGAGCCCGGATGGTCCCGCGCCGACGACGATGACGTCGCTCTCGATGAGTCGGTCGAATTCCTGGAAGTGCTCCCGGGCGATCTGCCGGGTGATGTCGCGCTCCCGCAGGGGAGCCGTCCATTTGTTCGCCATGATTTCCTCTTAAATCTTACTGATAGATTTGCAACCCCGCCTTTTTGAACTCCTCCGCCTTCTCCTGCATGCCGACCTGGAGGGCGGTCCGCTCGTCCATCGCCTTCTCCTCGGCGTACTTGCGGACGTCCTCGGTGATCTTCATCGAGCAGAAATGCGGGCCGCACATCGAGCAGAAGTGCGACGTCTTCGCCGCTTCCTGGGGGAGCGTCTCATCGTGGAAGGCCTTGGCCGTCTCCGGGTCGAGCGAGAGATTGAACTGGTCCTCCCAGCGGAACTCGAACCGGGCCTTCGACAGCACGTTGTCCCGCGCCTGCGCGCCGGGATGGCCCTTGGCCAGGTCCGCCGCGTGCGCGGCGATCTTGTACGCGATGACGCCGGCCTTCACGTCGTCCTTGTCGGGCAGGCCCAGGTGCTCCTTGGGCGTGACGTAGCAGAGCATCGCGCAGCCGAACCAGCCGATCATGGCCGCGCCGATGCCGGAGGTGATGTGGTCGTAGCCCGGCGCAATGTCGGTCGTCAGCGGACCCAGTGTGTAGAAGGGGGCCTCGTGGCAGGCCGCAAGCTGCCGCTCCATGTTCTCCTGGATCATGTGCATCGGCACGTGGCCGGGACCCTCGATCATGACCTGCACGTCGTGTTGCCAGGCGATCCTGGTCAGCTCGCCCAGGGTCTCCAACTCGGCGAACTGTGCCTCGTCGTTCGCGTCCGCGATGGAGCCGGGCCGCAGCCCGTCGCCCAGACTGAAGGAGACGTCATAGGCCTTCATGATCTCACAGATCTCCTCGAAATGCGCGTAGGCGAAGTTCTCTTCGTGGTG
>VBOF01000081.1 GCA_005877855.1 Nitrospirota bacterium
TCGCTCAAAAAAGAGCGCCCCAGGTTCGCGCCGGTTCCCAAGCCCATGGTGACGGCAACTCCAGCCCAGCAAGCCAAGCTCGCTGGACGTGGCAAGCAGCTCTATTACAACAAGTACGGATGCAACGCCTGTCACAGGGTCGGGCAGAGCGGGGGAGAGGTCGGGCCGCCTCTGGATCGCGCGGGCTTTCGCTTGAACTCGCAATGGGTGTACCGCTGGATCAGGTATCCCCAGATCATGAAGCCGCACACCAAGATGCCGAATCTGGGCGTCAGCGACGACGACGCCAAGGCCATCATGTTCTTCCTGAAGACGCTGAACGCTCCGCCGCCCGACCGGCCGCTACCGGCCACGTCCTGATTTCGAATTGAACATCCGATCCGGTAGGGGCGCAGCATGCTGTGCCCCTCCATTATCGCAAAAGCGCCCCGCTCCAAATTCCTAGAAGGATCAGCGCACCGGCCCAGACGTGCTGCTTGAACAAGGCAAAGGCCTGGGCGGGCGCGACCGGGTGCTTGATCCGGCGCGCCTGCCAGGCGAACAACACGCCCGTCAGCAAGAGCGTCACGTAGAACGGCCAAGCGAGGCCTGTCGCCAAGCCGACCAGGCCCAACACCGCCACCATAGAGGACAGCGCGCTGCCGACCGCCACCCATGCCCATGTCCCGAAGAGAAGGGCGGCGGAATGCACGTCGATCCGCTGGTCATCGTCCAGGTCTTGCAGGGAGTAGATCGTGTCGTAGCCGAACGCCGCGCCCAGGATGGCCTGGGGGAGCGGCAGGACCCGTTTGGCCAGCGGGTACAGGACTGCCAAGAGCAGCGCGATGGGCGACAGGGCGATCGTGAAGGGGTTGAGCAGGAAGACCAGGGAGGCGGCGATCCCGATCAGCGCAAGAAAGACGGCCACGGCCGCTCCCGGTTGCATGCGGCCGGACGCAAGGGGACGCTCGCGGGTGCGATGGACCCGCCGGTCCAGGTCACGGTCCCAGAGGTCGTTGATGGTGACCCCCGCGCTCCGCATGACAAACACGCCCGCCACGAAGATAGCGGTCAGCGGGAGTGGCGGGTGCCCGTCACCGGCGAGGACCAGCGCCCATAGGGTCGGGAAGAGTAACAACAGGGAGCCGGTTTGATTGCGGAGGCGAATGAGGTCGGCCACGTTGGACCAGGAGAGCGACGGTCCTCCAAGAGCGGCCATGGGCGAACGGTACCGAATCGGTTGTGGGGTGTCAAGGCGGCGGCGGTGCGGGTTTTCGTTGCGATTGCCCTGCATTTCTTGTATAAGGCGGCGAGGACATCAGTCAGCCGGGCGCTCGCCATCGAGTGCCGGAGACCTTGGCACATGCTGCTTCCTATCTCGGCCCTGCGACCTCTCATGCGCCTCTTCATAGTGGCGACGGTTGTGGCCGCGCTCGGCTGCGGTCAGAAGCTTGTCTTTCCGCGACTCGAGTTCAAGTCCGATGAGTCCAAGGCCCCCAGCATTCCGCTGACGGTTCGCCTCGAGATCCCCGAGGCACTCACACGCGCACAGTTGTTCTATAAGGATTCGTGCGGGGCGCCCCAGGCGGTTCCGCTGGGAGAACGGCTCGCCGAGCAAGTGAAGGCCGATGCCGCTGGGGTGTTTGAGAAGACTTTCGAGGGAAGCCCGAAAGACCCCGCGGACGCCGTCTTGAGCGCTGCACTGGAGACCAGCGAGATCAAACTCTATATTCCACGTCGGGAAGTTGGCGAGTATAAGATGACCACCCTCATTCGCGTACGGGTCACGGTGGTTGATGCGGAGGGCAAGACCCTTCTCAACGAGCCGGTCAAGGGCGAAGGCAAGTGGACCGTGACGACCGACGGCACCAACTGCACGGTCCAAGGGCTGATGCTGCCGGTGACGGAGGCGTTGGAGAAGCTGTCGGATCGGTTGGTGGACAGCCTGACCCAGTCGGTCAAGGTTCGCGACTGGGCCATTCGCTTGGGGACTCGCAGGGAGATGATGGCCACAGGCCGGCTTGGCGGGAGCGGGGGCACGGGCGCACTGCCAGCCCCGACGACCGGGGCGCCGACCCTCAGCTTCCGGGCATCCCTCGAGGATGAGAACCGCAATCAGGTGCTTGAGCCTGCGGAAAAGCTCGTCGTCCGCGTGGAGGTCGCCAACGCCGGTCCGGGCGTCGCGCGCGGCGTGGCGGTCGAGCTCTCGGGCACGCCGGCCCTGGTGAAGGAATTCGTCAATCCGACGTTGCTGGGCGATATCCAGCCGGGCGAGAAAAAACAGGTGGCGATCACCACGACGGTGCCGGCGTCTCTCCCCGAGCAGCAGGCGGAACTCCTGGTGCAGGTCACCGAAGCCGGAGGCCATGGGCCGCCGACCCGCAAGCGGTTCGTGGCGTCCTTGCAGTCCGGTGCGGGCGCAAGCGAACCGCTCGAGGTGCTCTCGGTGGACGTGGATCAGATTCCTGCCAGGGTGCAAGGATTTGAACGTCGCACCTCGTACGCCTTGGTGGTCGGGATCGGAGGCTATCGGGAGGAGAGCGTCCCCCGTCTGAAACATGCTCGGCGGGATGCCGAGGTCGTCGCCAAGCACTTGACCGCACTGGCGGGGTTCCCGTCTGAGAACGTGCGGGTGTTGGCGGACGAGCGCGCGCTCCTGGTCGACCTGCAAGACAGCTTCGAGGACTGGCTGCCCCGCCAGGTCAAGGCGTCAGGAATCGTCTTCGTCTATCTGGTCGGCAACGCGGTCCTGAATGCGGAGGCTACCGACATCATCCTGCTGCCCTACGAGGGCCGGCCCGACCTCTTGCGCCGGGGCTACTCACTGAACCGACTGCAGGAAGTCCTGGCGCGCTTGCCGTCCCGGCTGAACTTGGTCTTCGCCGACCTCTCGTTTCCGGCCGGGGACGGCAAAGGCGACGCGCGACCGCTCCCGTGGAGCGCGCGCAAGATTGGCGGCAAGACCCGCACCGTCCTTATCGGGTCGTCCTCCACGAACGGGCCCAGCCTCTCTTGGGATGCCGGACAGCACGGGCTGTTCACCTATCACTTTCTCAAAGCCATTCGGGGCCAGGGTGATGCCGACAATAATGGTTGGGTGGACGTGGGAGAGATCCTCGCCTACCTCTGGGAGCAGGTACCCAAGGGCGCTGCCGAGCTGAAAAAGCAGCAGATGCCGGCGGTGAGCCCAGCGGTGGAGCGGGACGGCCCGATCAGCACCTTCCCATTCAGCAAGGCGCGGCGGCGGGGTTGAATTCTCCAAGACGGCTTGTTAGAGTGGGCGCCCGGGCCGGCGTAGCTCAGTGGCAGAGCAGCTGATTCGTAATCAGCAGGTCGGTGGTTCAATCCCACTCGCCGGCTCCACCTGACCCATTTTCATCCATCATCCGTTTCGGAAGGAGGCCAGCAATGAAGAAGTTAAGAGTGCCCGTCATCTTCCTCTTTTGGGTTATTGTCGGGCTCGCATTGACCCCTAACGTGTCAAGCGCGGGTCCGGAGCAGGACGCTGCGGAAACCGGCCGGCTGCTGGCGATTCTCTTAGATTCCGGCCGGGTCACGGTCGGGGCCAACCAAGCGCTCATCAACGACGCCGAAAAAGGCGACAAGGGCTTTACGCCCGAAGTGTTCGAAAAGCAGTTGGTCGAGAAGTTCAAGGAACGGTCCGGAGTCGATCTGACCAATCTCAAGTCCGCCAACGTGCCCGAGATGGCCAAGAAACTGTTGCCCCAGCAGGTCGAGGCATCCAAACAGACCGTCGCCGCGAATCAATCGATCATCAATCACAAGGGGGTCGGCTTTAAGGGCTTCATTCCGGCGACCTTCGGCACCCAAGCGGCCGCCAAGTTCAGCGCCCAAGCTGGAATATACCTGAAGCAAACCACGCTTGATGGCTTCTTGCGGAACCCCGCCAACAAGGCCGACGAGTTCGAAGCAGGCGTGCTAACAAAGTTTGCCGATGCGACGTACCCCCGCAAGGGCGAGAAAATCATCAGCGAGGCGGTGGAGGGCGGGAAAACTCTCCGGGTGATGCTGCCGCTCTTTTACGGCAAGGGATGCCTCACGTGCCATGGGGAGCCCAAGGGCGAGACGGACATCTCGGGGTACAAGAAAGAGGGGGCGAAGGAAGGGGATTTAGGCGGAGCGATCAGCGTCAAGCTGCCGCTGAAGTAATTCGCATACGTCTCACTGCTCGTTGTTGGCGAGGGCCCACACCAACGCCAGGGTGTAGCGCGTGATCAAAGCGAGCAGCTCGGGCTTGATCTTCTCGGGCGTATCGGTCGGCTGGTGGAAGTCCGGGTGGGACCCTGCCGTCACGATTGCAGCGGTGGGAAGGCCGGCTTCTGCAAACGGCACATGGTCTCCGCCGGGAAACAGGCCGTACAGCTCGAGCTTGTCGGCTGCGGCGACCTTTTCGGCCGCAGCCTGTGCGGCGGCCTTCTCCAGTTTCGAGAGCCCGACCATGATGTGGCCGTTGCCGACCCCGGCGTGATCGACATTGATCATCGCCTTGACGGCGCTCAGGGGATGGCGCGGGTGGGCCACATAGAATCGTGAGCCCAGTAAGCCCTGTTCTTCGCCCGCGAAGGACAGGAACAGGAGACTGCGCTTGGGCTTGCTTCCGGTGTTCGCGAGGACGCGGGCGATCTCCAGCAACACGGCCGTACCGGATGCGTTATCGTCCGCGCCAGGGAACACCAGGCCGGCTTGGACCCCGAAGTGGTCATGGTGGGCGCCCAGAATGATGGCCTCTTCGCGGACCAGTGGATCGGAGCCGGGCCACAGCGCGAGGACGTTTGAAGCCGTCGCGTCGAGCCGGCGTGCGACTAGCTCTAGGAGCAGCTCCGTTCCCGTGTCCGCGGAGCGTACGGCGAGTTGCCGATCCATCTCCTCTTGAAAGGACCGGACGGAGCGGCCGACGGGTTGCAGGAGGACATCCGCTGCGGCGGAGGTGATCCACAGCCCGGGCACGGCTCCAGACGCCGTCCCTTCGTACAAGGCCACCGGGCGGGTGGTCATTCCGCGGCGCTCCTCGTAAGGACTCAAGATCGGGCCGGTGACGGTCAGGTAGGCCAGGGCGCCCTTGGCGTGGGCTGTCATGACCTTGTCCGCGTGGGATACGCGGCCCGCAAATCCCTTGGGCTGGCCACGGACGAAGAGCACGACCTTGCCGGCGACCGAGAGGCCCTGGTACTCGTCGAGGCCCTGGCTGGGCGAGGCGATTCCATAGCCGACAAAGACCACGGGGGCTGAGATTTGTCCCGTGGGAGCCAGGTTTATGATCGGGAGGAAGTCCTGACCCTTTTCAAGAGCCACCACGCGCCGGTCGACCCGGAACTCCGCGCGGACAAGAGGTTCGATTTGGACCGTCGCGATCGGAAACGGTTGCAACGCGGCCTCAGGCAAGCGACTTGCTACATAAGCCGCGGTCGCCTGGCCGCCGGCTGTCCCGGATTGTCGCCCGTCGAAATTGGAAAGCTCTCGGACGGTGTGCATGAGTTGAGCGGGGGAGATGTGGGCGGCCAGTTTGGCGAGGTCGTCGGGTTCGGCCGAGTTCCCCGGCGAGGAGATGCAGGTCAGGGTGATGACCGACAAGACTCCCAGCACGCGCATGGCGCGGGATTATAGCACGGAGCTTGCAAGCACTTGGTCTGGTCACATTTTGTCCAATCTTTCCTCTTGCTTTCTGCCCCGTCTTTCTATAGAGTCAGCCGCGTTTGGCCGCATCCAGAGGGCCTCAGACGGCGTAGAGGCGGTTCATCTTGCTAACCGGTGAAGGGGGTTTGGTCGTGGTGCCGGTGTTCGGGTATTACGTCGGCTATACATGGGTAGACTGGGCGCTCCTCGTTGTCCTGTATTTCGCCTCGGGGCTGGGAATTACCGTGGGATACCACCGGCTGGTTGCCCATCGGAGCTTCGAGTGCCGGCCGTGGGTCAAGGTCGCGTTGTTGATTGCGGGAGGCTGGGCGCTGGAGAATTCGGCCTGCAAGTGGGCGGCTGATCACGTCCGGCACCATGTGCGGTGTGATGAGGAGGAAGACCCGTACAATGCCACGCGCGGCTTTTGGCACAGTCATGTGTTGTGGATCTTCTACAAGACCCCGCCCGATCTTCGCGAAAAATACGAGGCGCCGTTTCGCAAGGATCCCGTCACGATGTGGCAGCATCGCAACTATGCGCTCATCCTGCTGTCTGGACTGGCGCTGCCGTTCGCGGTGGGGGCGACGTACGGCGGGTGGAAGAGCGGGCTCGGGTGCTTCCTGCTGGCCGGCGTCGCCCGGATGTTCATGGTCCTCAATTCGACCTTCTGCATCAATTCCGTCTGCCATCTCTGGGGCGAACAGCCCCACACGTCGACGGACTCGAGCCGGGACAATTGGCTGGTGTCGCTGGTCACGTTGGGTGAGGGATACCACAATTACCATCATGCCCATCAGCGGGATTACCGCAACGGGCCCCGCTGGTACAACTTCGACCCGTCCAAGTGGTTCATCTTCGGGTTGTCGTTGACGGGACTGGCATGGAATCTCTGTCGGATTGAGCCGGAGCGTATCCGGTATCAGGCATAAGCGGATTGTGACATTCACCCCTGAAGATCCCGTTGGGATCGGGGAGGGCGTTCAACAAGTTGACGAACCGCATGGCGGTTCCACAGTGGAAAGGAGTCAGGTATGGCAAAAGCGATGACGAAGTCTCAGGTTACCGAGAACCTGGCGGGGAAGGCGGGAATCACCAAAAAGGCGGCGGGTCAGTTTCTGGACGAACTGGCCTCCCTGGCCTATAAGGAAGCCAAGAACACCTTCACCTTGCCGGGACTTGGCAAACTGGTGCTGGTCAACCGGAAGGCCCGGATGGGTCGTAACCCCCAGACCGGAGAGCCGATCAAGATTCCGGCCAAGCGAGTGGTGAAGTTTCGGGTCGCGAAGGCCTGTAAGGACGCTGTCTTGGGGAAGAAATAACGACAGCAGTACTACCGGAGTCCTGCCAGGAAGGGCCGCCACACTGCATCGGGCGGCCCTTCTTTTTTCAAGGCGGCAACGCTTACAGCAACGTTTTGACGTTCTCGGGAGGGCGGCCGAGGATGGCCCGGTCTCCCTGCTCGATGATCGGGCGCTGGATCAGCTCCGGATACACGACCATCAGCTTGATCAGCTCCTCATCGCTCTCGTCTTTCTTGTCCAATTCGAGCTTCTTGTAACGCTCTTCGTTCGTGCGCAGCAGGTCGCGAGGAGAGACGCCAAGCTTCTTGATCAATCGCCGCAGGGTCGTTGCCGACATGGGGGTCGCGGTATAGTCAATGGTCTCAAACTTGGCCTTGGCCTCACGCAGGATGGTCAGTACTTGGCGGCAGGTGGAGCAGCTCGGCTTCTGATAGACTGTCATCTTCTCCATGAATCGAGCCTCCCGTACGGCGGTACTGTGAGTAGGTGTAGCAATGGCACAGACAGGTTGTCAAGCAACCGTTGAGATCTCGCGCGGCTAAGGTGTCGGGCAGCTTCGGCATCGGGCTGGTGGGGCTGGGCCGCCATGGGAGCCGGTATGTGCGGCATCTGTTGGAGGGGATCCCGGGATGCCGCTTGGCGGCTGTCTCCAGGCGGGATGTGGGCGCTGGGCGCGCCTTCGCCGAGCGGCATGGACTCCTCTTCGTGCCGGAGTGGCGCGAGCTGGTGACGTGCAAGGAGGTGGAGGCGGTGGTGGTCGTGACGCCTCCGGCGTTGAACCGAGAGATCTGCCTGGCGGCCGTGAGGGCCGGCAAGCCCCTGCTGATCGAAAAGCCGCTGGCCTTGACGGTCGCCGATGCGCAAGAGATGGTTCGGGCTGCGCGCGAGGCCGGCATCATGCTCATGACGGCCCAGACGCTCCGCTTCACGCCGGTCTTGGCGCGCCTGCGGGATCGTCTGGCGGACGTCGGCCCGCTGGAGTACCTTGTCCTGACGATGCGGACCGAACGGCCGCCGCATCGCTGGTTGGGCGATCCGGGTCAGGCGGGCGGAGGCGTCCTGCTGGAGATCGGGATTCACCTGTTGGACCTCATCCGTTTTCTGACGGGCGCCGAGGCGGTGGAAGCGGTCGCCGACTTGGCGCGACGGCATACGGACCGGGTCGAAGACCTCGCGCTGGCCCGGTTCCGGTTGTCCACCGGAGTTTCCTGTTTTGTGGAAGTCTCGCGGGTGTCGGGTGGGCGCGTCTGCCGCGTCGAGGCCATTGGGAGAGCCGGTCAATTGATCGCGGATGTCGATCGGAGCCTGCTGACACGGATCGAGGGACGCGCCGTCACGGCCACGGAGGCAGTGCCGGATCGGCCGACCGTCGTCACGGTCCTCGAGGCGTTCGCCAAGAGCCTCTCAACCGGAGCCCCCGTGCCGGTGTCCGGAGAAGACGGCCTCCGCGCGGTGGCGATGGCGGAAGCCTGCTACCGCGCCGCGCGCGAGGGACGGTCAGTGCCGGTGGCGATCTCGTCCGAGCCGGCTTGACCCCCTCCGAAAGCGGATGGTATAGATAGCGCCATGCCGGGTGCCGAAGAGGGGCCGTTTAAGCAGGCCAGCAATTTTTCGGTGGCCACCGCCGAAGCCCGTAACCTCCGGGACCTCCGCAACCGCAAGTACGGGCAGCCGATCTATGTCAGCTCGGACCATCCTCTGGCCCGGAAGGGGCAGACGGCTACCTGGGAGAAGTTCAACGTCCGGCTGGCGGTCGTGAAGTTCCTGGACGGCGTCGTGTTGGGGTATGACCCGGCCGACCTGCTCCTGCCGACCTGCTTTGAAAACGCCAGGCCGGTGTTCGAGATCCGCACCTGCCAATCGTGCCGGGCTCCCTTCACGCTGACGCAGCAGGAAGTGGAGGAGAAGCAAGAACCCACGCGCTGCCCCGCCTGCCTGGAGTTCTAGATCTTCCTGCGGAGGCGTGAGGAGCGCCGTCCATGCTATACTTTTTTCTATGCCGCATGATTTCATGCCGGGTTTGGCGGGCGTGCCCGCCGCCCGCTCCCGGATCAGTGATGTGGATGGCCAGGGTGGCGTCCTGGAGTACCGCGGCATCCGCATTGAAGAGCTTGCCTCGAAGAGCACGTTTCTCGAAACCGCGTTCCTCCTTCTTTTCAGCCGCTTGCCGGCCCATCTGGAACTCGAACGGTTCACCGCGGATATCACGAGGCACCGGCGGATCAAGTTCAAGATCATCGACCTGATCAAGTGTCTCCCCGAGACCGGGCATCCCATGGATGCACTCCAGGCGGCTGTGGCGGCCTTGGGGATGTTCTACCCAGGTCGCAGCGTCCGCGATCCGGAGAACAACTACTGGTCGGCCGTGAGGCTCATCGCGAAGCTTCCGACCATCGTCGCGGCCTTCGCGCGCATCCGCCACGGCGACGACCACGTCCCGCCGCGGGACGAGTTGAGCTTCAGCGAGAATTTCCTGTACATGCTGACCGAGCGGGTGCCCGACCGGCTCGTCGCGGACATCCTGGACGTGTGTCTGATCCTCCACGCCGAGCACACGATGAACGCCTCCACGTTCTGCGGGCTCGTCACTGCTTCAACCCTTGCCGATCCATACACTGTCGTCGCCTCGGCGATCGGGGCCCTGAAAGGGCCGCTGCACGGCGGGGCCAATGAGGAGGTCATGGCCATGCTGCGCGAGATCGGCACGGTCGAGCGTGTGCGTCCGTACGTGTACGCCAAGCTGGAGAAGAAGGAGCCGATCATGGGGTTCGGCCACCGGGTCTACAAGGTCAAGGATCCGCGCGCCGTGATCCTCCAGCAGCTCACGCGGAAGCTCTTCGCCCAGTACGGCAAGTCCCCGCTCTATGAACTGGTCGAGGAGGTAGAACGGGTCGGCCTGGAGCTGCTGGCCCACAAGAAGGTGTACCCCAACGTGGACTTCTACTCCGGCATCGTCTATGAGCAGATGGGCATCCCCAGCGACATGTTCACCCCGGTCTTTGCCATGGCCCGGGTCGCAGGCTGGCTGGCCCATTGGCTGGAACAATTGCAGGAGAACAAGCTCTACCGGCCTGATCAGATCTACGAGGGGGAGCACGGGCGTCGGTACCTGCCGCTGGACCAGCGCGGCTGATCGCGTTCCCGGCCCAGCCGTTCCCATGTTTGTTGCTTGAGCCGCTCTCCGGACTGGATTACAATCCCCGCTCCGGCCTACGCTGGCGTCACAGGGTTGAGCACACGGAAAAAGGGAGGGTTTGTGAAGAAGAAGCCGCGGAACAGACCTGCCGGGAAGCCGTCCCAGGGGAAAGTCATCTACCTGTCCAGGCAGTCGTCGCAGAAGCCGTCAGCCGAGGCGACAAGACTGGAGCGGGATACGATGGGCGAGCTGGCGGTCCCCGCTGATGCCTACTACGGCGTGCAGACCGCCCGCGCGATCGAAAACTTTCCGATCAGCTCCCTGCGGCTGCCCCGCGCCATGATCCGGGCGCTGGGCTTGATCAAGTGGGCTGCCGCGCGCGTCAACACGGAGCTGGGATTGCTGGATCCCAAGGTCGCCAAGGCGATCCAGCGGGCTGCGCAGGAGGTGATCGACGGCCAGCTGGACGATCAGTTCCCTGTGGACATCTTCCAGACCGGCTCCGGCACGTCGTCCAACATGAACGTCAATGAGGTCATCGCCAACCGGGCGGCCGAACTGCTGGGTGGTGAGCGAGGCAGCAAGCTCGTGCACGCGAACGATCATGTGAACCTCGGCCAGTCCAGCAACGACGTGATCCCCACGGCGATCCACATCGCGGCCCTGGAGCAGATCGACAAGGCACTGATGCCGGCCCTCAAGCGTCTCTATACGGCCCTGGCGGCCAAGGCGAAAGAGTTCGACGACGTGGTCAAGATCGGTCGGACGCATTTGCAGGACGCGACCCCCATCCGCCTCGGCCAGGAATTCTCGGGCTACGCGCGGCAGATCGAGCTGGGCATCCAGCGAATCGAACGGACGCGTGCCTCCTTAGGGGAGCTGGCCCTTGGCGGGACGGCCGTCGGCACGGGCTTGAACGCCCACCCGGAGTTCGTCAAGCGCGCGATTGCGTTGTTGGCCCGCGAGACCCGCTGCCCGGTGAAGGAAGCGAAGAACCACTTTGAAGCCCAGGCCGCCCAGGATGCGCTGGTGGAAGCCAGCGGGGCGCTCCGAGCCGTGGCGGTCAGCCTGATGAAGATCGCCAACGACGTCCGATGGTTGGGATCGGGTCCCCGCTGCGGCTTGGGGGAAATCCTCCTGCCAGAGACGCAGCCTGGGTCCTCCATCATGCCGGGCAAGGTCAACCCCGTCATCGCCGAGTCGGTGATGATGGTAGCGGCCCAGGTCATGGGGAACGATACGGTCCTCATGGTGTCGGGCCAGGCGGGCAACTTCGAGTTGCTCGTCATGCTCCCGGTCATGGCGCACAACCTCCTGCAGTCCATCGGGTTGTTGGCCCGTGCGGCAGAGAACTTTGCCCTTCGCTGCGTGGAGGGCCTCAAGGCCAACCCCGAACGGTGCCGGGCCGGCATCGAGCAGAGCTTGGCCATGTGCACGGCACTTGCGCCGGTGATCGGATACGAGGCGGCGGCCGAGATCGCCAAGGAGGCGTTCCGGACCGGCAAGACGGTCCGGGAGGTCGCCTTGGAGAAGAAGGTCCTGCCGGCAGCACGCCTCGCCGACCTCTTAGATCCCTGGCGCATGACCGAACCGGGCTTGCCCGGCGGCAAGCCATTTTGACAATTCCTTTTTGGTTATGCTAGCGTCGGCGCTTATTTTTGCCTAGGTAGGGGATCCCCGAAACGAAGCTCTGCTGATGGGCATGAACCATCTGATTGTCGTCGTCGGCGCCGGACCGGCCGGGTTGGCCGTCGCCAACGTTATGTCCAAGCAGGGACATGAGGTGGTGGTGCTCAACCGGGACATCAAATTCGGCGGGCTCGCCGAGTACGGCATCTTTCCCAACAAGCACAAGTTGCGAGGCGGCTTGCGCAAGGGCTACTGGGAAATCCTGACGCGCCCTAACGTCCATTACTTCGGCAACGTGATGGTCGGCAACGGCTACCATCTGACCGTGTCTGAGCTGCGCGCGCTGGGGCCCAGCGCGGTGGTCTTCTCGACTGGGGCTCAAGGCACGAAGACGATCGGCGTGGAGGGGGACACCGCCCGGGGGGTCTATCACGCCAAAGACTGCGTCTACCACTATAACCTGCTGCCGGAGTTCAGCACCCGCCCGTTCGAGATGGGCCAGCGCGTGGCGGTGATCGGCATCGGGGATGTGATGGTGGACATCGCGCACTGGCTGTCGCGCCGCCGCCGCGTCGCGGAGGTCCACGTGATCGTCCGGCGCGGGCCGGCCGAGCGCAAGTACAACCCCAAGGAGATTCGCGCCGTCTGCGCCTTTATCGATCAGGACTCCCTCCAGAAGGAGATGGTGCGGATCGCTCCGCGCCTAGAGGCGGTCGGGCAGTCGTCCGAAAAGATCCTGGCCGAGATGCGGGCAGAGTTCACGAAGTGCGAGCCGCCGGAGAGCCACACCCGCATGTACTTCCATTTCCTGTCCTCCCCGAAGCGCGTCCTCACCAACGACCAGAACCAGGTCATCGGCCTGGAGGCGGAGGACACCAAGCTCGAGCTCAGAGGCGCGGATCCCGCAGCGGTCGGGCTGAAGACCTGCTACACGATCCCGTGCGACAGTGTCGTGTTCGCCGTCGGAGACCGCGTGGATGAGGCGGTCGGGCTTCCGTACAAGAACGGAATCTTTGTCACGAACCCCCATCGGACGCAGAACGATCCCGACGACAGTCTGTTCCAGGCCTACGACGAAGCGACTGGCGAGGTCATCCCAGGAGTTTTCCTCTGCGGGTGGGCCCGCAAGGCCAGTGAAGGGCTGGTCGGCGTGGCCAAGCGGGACGGGGAGTGGTGCAGTGAGGTCGTCCTGCGGTACTTGGCGGACAAATCGCCTCTGGCTACCGAAGAGGTCTCATGCAAGCTGACACGGCTGGAGGCCTTGGTGAAGAGCCGGCAACCGGACGTTGTGCGGGTCGACGATCTGCTGGCTTTGAGCGAGATGGAGCAAGAGGAAGGGCAGCGCCGCGATATCGAGGAATTCAAGTTTCCCACCAACGACGAGATGCTCACCGCCATTCGCCGGAAAAAATCCATGGCCAAGGTGTCGGCGTCCCGTTAGCTCTCCCCCCACTTCAGTTTTTTCCGCAACATGTCGTAGTAGGTACGGTCCGCGAATCGGATCAGCCGTGTCTTGTTCTCCGACGCGCGGACCTCGATCAGGTCGCGAGGCTGCAGCGCGATGCCGGCCTGCCCGTCGAACGTCACCATGGCGCCCTCATCTTTGCTGACCAGCATCACCGCGACGTGCGCCTCTTGGGGGATGACAATCGGACGGTTGGTGAGGGTGTGGGGACAGATGGGAGTGAGGATCAGTGCGTGGACGGCGGGGTTGAGGATCGGCCCGCCGGCAGCCATGGAATACGCCGTCGAGCCGGTCGGGGTCGAGATGATGATCCCGTCGCCCCGCAATCCCGTCACGAATTGGCCATCGATGGAGATCTCCAACTGGACCATGTGAGACAAGGCGCCTTTGCTGAGCGCTACGTCATTCAGGACGGAGGCTGCGGCGACCTGCGTGCCCATCCGGACGAGGCGGGACCGCAGCATGAGGCGTTGCTCTTCCGCGTAGGCATTGGCAAACACCTGCTCCAACGCCTTGAAGATCTCATCGCGCGTGACCGCGGTGAGGAAGCCCAGCCCCCCCGTGTTGACGCCCAGGATCGGAATGGGGCGGTCTTCGACGAGACGGGCCGCCGCCAGCATGGTGCCATCCCCGCCGAGGACCACCAGCATGTCGGCGAGCGCGGCGAGGTCCTTCTTGAGAGAGGAGGTGGTTTCCCCGATGAGCTTGGCGGTGGCGGGATCGAGCAGCGGGTCCTTGCCCCGAGCCCGCAACCAGGGGACAAGCTCCTTCAGGAGGGCCTTGGTCTCGGGTGACTCTGCCTTGACGACGATGCCGATGCGCTTCATTGGCGGCATTGTAGCCCGGATTGTTCATGAATATCTACTCCATCCATGGAGAATTCGGGCTAGCCGCACCTATTGCTTGTCAACGAAGACAATCTCGTGTTAATACCTACGGTGATCTTTTGCTGTGCGCCGTTGTACAGCAAGCGCGTGCCAGGGGCGCCCTTGACACTCTCCCGACCACCCGTTAGAATACAGGCACGGATTCTCCACGACGGCATGGCGTACCTGGAGGAGACACAGGATGTTTGAACGGTTCACCGACAAGGGCAGAAAGATCATCGTCTTGGCGCGCGAAGAGGCCGAGCGGCACCAGAACGACTATCTCGGCACCGAGCACCTGGTCCTGGCTATCCTTCGCGAGACCGACGGGGTCGCACTGATGATCCTGAAGAAGATGGGGCTCTCCACTGAGCAGATCCGTCTCGAAATCGAGCGAAACCTGCCGGGAGGCGGCACGACGATGACCTTCGGGGAGATTCCCTTCAGCCCACGGGTGAAGAAAGTCATCGAGTATGCGGTCGAAGAGGCCCGGTTGCTGGGCCACAACCACATCGGCGGCGAGCACCTGCTATTGGGCCTGCTCCGCGAGGAGGAGGGCATCGGCGGGAAGATTCTCCGGAGCCTCGGCGCCAACCTCCTGACTGCCCGCCAGTTGACCGTCTCGTTCCTGCGGAAGAGCTCGCCGCGGGAGCGGGACCGGAAAAGCAACACCCCGGCGCTGGATGAATTCGGGCGAGACCTCACCCATCTCGCGCAGGAGGGCACGCTGGACCCGGTCATCGGCCGACAGGATGAGATCGAGCGGGTGCTGCAGATCCTCAGCCGGCGGACCAAGAACAACCCCGTGCTGATCGGAGAAGCCGGCGTCGGCAAGACGGCGATCGTCGAAGGCCTCGCCCAGCGGATCGTGAGCGCGGAGGTGCCTGATAATCTTCTAAACCGTCGCGTCATCGCGCTGGACCTGGGCTCTCTTGTGGCCGGCACCAAGTACCGAGGCCAGTTCGAGGAGCGCCTCAAGGTCGTGATGAAGGAGATCGTCCAGGCGGGCAACATCATCATCTTCATAGACGAGCTGCACACCCTGGTCGGGGCAGGAGCGGCGGAAGGGTCCATCGACGCGTCCAATATGCTGAAGCCCGCGCTCTCGC
>VBOF01000342.1 GCA_005877855.1 Nitrospirota bacterium
AAGTCGGCCTGCATGGCCTCGATGTTGCGGGCCGTGTCGAGCAGGGTCTCGCCCTTCACCACACTGCTGGTGGACGCCGCGAAATTGATCACGTCGGCGCTCAGCCGCTTGGCCGCCAGCTCGAAGGAGGTCCGCGTGCGGGTGCTGGGCTCGAAGAACAGGTTCACGACGGTCTTGCCGCGGAGGGTGGGGACCTTCTTGATCTCGCGCCCTGTGACCTCCTTGAAGGACTCGGCAGTCTCCAGGACAAGGTTGATCTCCTCCACCGTCAAGTCCTGGATGCCGAGCAGGTCTTTGCGCTTCAGGCTCATGGTTTCACGGCAGGAGCACCACGCGGTCCGGAGTCCCCGCCTCCTCCAGATAAACTTCAACCGTTTCTTCAAGTGCGGTCGGTAAGTTCTTGCCCACATAGGTGGCTTTGATCGGGAGCTGCCGGTGCCCGCGATCCACCAGCACCGCCAGTTGGATCTCGCCCGGGCGTCCCAGGTCGATCAGGCCGTCCATGGCGGCCCGGATCGTCCGGCCGGTGAAGAGGACGTCGTCCACCAGGATCACCTTGAGGTCTGTGATGTCGAACGGGATGTCGGTCCTGCGCAGCACAGGGTGCTCTTTCCGCGCGTTCAGATCGTCACGATAGAGGGTGATATCCAGGTCGCCGACGGGAACCGCCGTCCCTTCGATCTCCTGGAGCTTTTTGGCGAGCCGTTTGGCGAGGTACACGCCGCCGGTCCGAATGCCCACCAGGGCCACGTTGGCGTTCCCGTGGTTCTTCTCGATGATCTCGTGCGCCACGCGGGTCAGGGCCCGATTGATCTCCTGGGCGTCCATGACCGTGCGCGAGGCCTGCTTCACTTCCATCGGGAGACCCCGCAGGGCATAAAAAAACCTTCCGGGAGTCCTCCACCGGAAGGCAACGGCAGCCGATTGTGCGGGAGCGCAACGAACTGCGCCATGTCCGACTCCTTCCCAGCCTCGCAGGACTGGTCTTAAAGGCGGACTCATCTTACTCGTGCGGAACTCTGGTGTCAAGCGAGGTGTGCTATAGTCGCATCATGTCTTTGCCGCGGTACACGGACCGCCCCCTCCCCGCCTACCGGTTCATTCCCGGCCAATCGCCGCACCCGCGGCGGGACCCGCACGGGCATTCTTATGGACAGCCGGAACCGACGCCACCCCCGTTCATGCCGGAGGAATGGTGGGACAGCGAGTGGTACCTCTACGGCATCGATCTCTACAACTATGGCTACTGGTGGGAGTGCCACGAAGTGTTCGAGGGCTTATGGCATGCCGTGGGGCCTGATTCGCCACAGGGCCAGTTCCTGCAGGCTCTGATCCAGGTGGCTGCGGCGAACTTGAAACGGCTGATCCACACGGCCTAGCCGGCCGAGACCCTGTCGCGCGCGGCGCTGGAACGGTTGCAGAAGTTTTCCGGTATCTATATGGGTGTGGATGTGACGGCGTTCACCGAAGGCGTGCGGGCTTCCTTTGACGGATCGCGAGAGAAGCCGGCCTTCATCCAGCTCGTGTGGCCCGAGACCTCAGCCGACCTCTAGCCTCACCAATCCGCTCCCAGGCGATCCACGATGATCTGGTGGACGACTGCGTAGGGACCGAGCGTGGCGAGGTACACCGCGGTCTCCGCGATGTCGTAAGGGCTGATCTTCTCGCTGCGGAGGATCTCTTCCGGTGATGCATCCACCAGCTCATCGGCGACACCGCCCGGACAGATGGCGCTGACTTTGATCTTGTAGGGCCGGCCCTCGTCGGCCAGGGACTTGGTCAAGGCCATGATACCGTGCTTCGAAGCGCTATAGGTGCCGGTGCCCGCCCACGCCTGGACGCCGGCCACGCTGGACATATTGATGATGGTGCCGCCGCCGTGCTGCTTCATCTGGCGAAAGCCTGCCCGGCAACAGAAGAAAGTGCCGCGTAAGTTGGTGTTGAGCACCAGATCGAACGTCTCCGTGCTGGTGTTCTCGATGGGCCCGCCGCCCCCGATGCCGGCGTTGTTGACCAGGAGGTCGAGTCGCCCATACCGCTTGACGGTCTCTGTGATAAGGCGATCCACCTGCGCCTCGTCGGTGACGTCTGTTTGAATGGCCATCGCCTCCCCGCCTTTCTCGCGGATCTGTTTGACTGTCTGCTCGCACAAGTGCTGGCGTCTCGCCGCGACCACCACGCGCGCGCCTTCCTCGGCAAATTTGAGGGCGATGGCCTTGCCGATCCCGCCGCTGCTCCCCGTCACGATCGCGATCTTACCCGCCAAGCGCTTCACGGCACAGCCTAGGCTTCCACCTTGACGCCTTTCCAGAAGGCGACGTAGCCGGCGATGCGCTTGGCGGCGTCTTTGGGCCCCGGGTAATACCAGGCGGCGTCCTTGTTGACCTGCCCGTTTACTTCCACGTCATAGTAGCTCGCCTCCCCTTTCCACGGGCAGGTTGTGTGGTTGGTGCTCGGTTTGAAGTACTGACGCTTGATTGCATCGGGGGGAAAGTAGTGATTGCCTTCGACGATCTCGCACTTATTGCTTTCGGCGAGCACGGCGCCGTTCCAGATTGCTTTTGCCATGGCATCCTCCGTATGCTCTGTTGACGAACCAGGCTCGATTGTAAGCCAGACTAAAAAGGCGTGCACTATGAAGCTCTCGGACCTCACGCTGGAGGAGCTCAAGGCCCTTGTCAAGGGCATCGTGGACGATCGGCTCCGGGAGCTCCTGGGCGATCCCGACCTCGGCATGGAGATGGGCGTGGCGATCCGGGCCCGGTTGAAAGAGTCCCTGGTGTCCTCCGCGCGCCT
>VBOF01000242.1 GCA_005877855.1 Nitrospirota bacterium
TGCCGGCGCTGGATCGAGCAGTCCCGCTCGCCCAGGTGGATGATGTTCCCGTGCTTGTCGGCGAGGATCTGGAACTCGATGTGGTGCGGCCGCTCGATGTACTTCTCGAGGAAGATCTCGCCGTTCCCGAACGACGAGAGGGCTTCCCGTCTGGCCGTCTCCATTTTGGTGAGCAGCTCCTGGTCGTTGCGGACCACGTGCAGCCCGCGCCCGCCGCCTCCCATGGACGCCTTGACCATCAGGGGATAGCCCGTCCGCGCGGCGAAGCTGAGCGCCTCCGTCGGATTGGTGACACTCTTCTCGGTCCCCGGCACGATCGGGACCCCGGCCTGCCGGGCGATCTCGCGGGCCTGCACCTTGTTGCCCATCAGGCGGATGGCTTCCGGAGACGGTCCGATGAAGGTGATGCCGGAGGCTTCGCAGAGCTTCGCGAAATCGGCGTTTTCGGACAGGAATCCGTACCCCGGATGGATCCCGTCCGCGCCGGAGCGTTTGGCCAGGTCCACGATGGCCTGCATGTCGAGAAAGCCTTGCACCGGGTCGGGGCCGATGCGGTGCGCCTCGTCGGCCTTCTTCACGAAGATGGCGGTGGCGTCGCACTCCGCGTAGATCGCGACGGTCCGGAGCCCGAGCTCCCGGCACGCGCGGATGATGCGCATGGCGCTCTCGCCGCGGTTGGCGATGACGATTCTCTTAAACATTCGCCCTCAGAAAGTGCGACAGGGTAACACAGGGCGCGCGGGCAAGTCGAGGGGCTCGCGGAAGCAGGGCGGGAGGAACGTGTGGGAGTTTTCGGGCCCCGTCGGATTATTGGCTCATTCACGTAGTTGAAAGAGACCTTGGCGCTATCGGCCACGGACCCGAAGGAGACGCCGACGAAACATTCCTTCGTGCCGAAGTTTTCCCCCTTGATCGTGATCTTGTCCCCCGGCTTCATGGGGTCCGGCTCGACCTTCGTGATCTTGGGCCGCGCTCTCATGTCACAGACGGGCGCCTTGTCGACGGAGTCGCCAGGCCCGCCGACGGACGGCACATCGTAAGCGCCCGAACCCATCCCTGGAATGGTGACATCGGCGGAGGTTGGTGAACCAACACCCACGGCCAGACCCAGAGCCATGCCAAGGATGACCCCTGCAGTGGAGAGTTTCGCGTTCATGGGTGATACCCCCTTAATCAACGTTGGGAGTGGTGTCGCCCCGTTTGCCCCAGCCCGGCGGCAGCTTGTTCAGGACTTCCTGGGCCTTCTTCATCCCTTGCTCGGCCTTGATGTCCGAAGTCCGGGGCTTCCTGGTCGGGCCTTTGATGGACATGGACACCGCCGAGATCTTCCGGACCGCCTTTTTCTGGTTGCAATAGGGGCAATCCGTCTCGGCCGGATTGAAATTCAGTGACTGCTGCTCCTCGAAATCCCGCCCGCATCCTTCGCAGTGGTACTCGTATAGTGGCATGAGGTGTCTCCCCGTAGTTGGTCCGGAGTGTCAGCTATTATAGTTTGGATGCGGCCGGCAAATCTAGCCTGTCACCTTGACACCGGCAGGTTCCGTTGGGTAGTCTGCGAATCGTTTCCAAGGCCACGCCGTGCTTACGTTTTTGCCTGAAGGAGGTTCTCGCTCATGCCGGTGCTCTTAAGGAAATTCAAGCTTCCCAACGGGGTGATGCATCAGGACCGGATCGACGATCCGGAGCGCATCGAACGGTACATGAAGCTGTTTGAGAAGGAAGACGTGAAGAAGCTCCAAACGGGCAAGTGGGTCTGGATCGAGAAGGACGAGTGGAAGCTCATTCCGGATTGACCGGGTGGCACAAAAGTTCAGCAACGGGCGGTGGGTCCAGGAAGGGTTTCTGGACAACCGCACGTCGGGGCGGGTGGCCGGCCGGATCACCTTCGCGGCGATCGGCCCGGTGGAATTCCTCCTGCGCGGCGACTTTACGGGCGAGATCAAGGGCCGGCTGATCACCTTCCGCAATCCGGCTTTCGTGGACGACGACGTCGCTGGTCACGTCCTCGGGGACATGGAGAATCCGCAGACCGGCGACGTCAGCCTGATGTCCTTCGACCCGCACCCGCACTTGCCGCCGCATCCCTACCTGGAGTGGTTCTCGGACTGCCAGAATCACTACCGCATCGAGCTGGCCGCCGGCGCGGCTTCCATCGCCGGCGCCGACGCGGAGCGGGCGCTGGAGCACGAGATCCGCGCCATCGTCGAACGGCTATCGGCTCTTCCCGCCGCTCCTACCAGATCCCGCGCTGACTCCGACTGGGTCTAGAGGGGACTGGCTACTTTTCGGTTCTGCCCCTCGAAAAGTTGCCTGTTCCCGTGTTCACTCCTGTTGCCTGCGGCTCCGGGACCAGAATCGGGGACAGATTTATTTTCCAATCTCCAGGGCCTGAGCGGGCGGCGCCGAGCGGGGTCCGGGCGGAGCGGAGCTGTCGTTGCGAGGAGTCCGCGACGCGGCAACCTCGGCCGAGATTGCTTCGGCTGCGCCTCGCAATGACAATCGGGGTGGCTCGGCGACAGGACCCGCTCTTTATCAGGCCTTTGCCGCACCCTGCCAGAGCAAGTCGTACCCGAGCTCCTTGGTCTCGGAGCACATGGCGGCCAGTGCGGCGAACTTGCTGTTGAAGACTTCGTCGGCATGGGATTTTTCGTGATCCTCGAACGAGCGCCAATAGGTCACGATGACATAGTGATCGTCTGTGGTTTTGGACGCATTGAGGGATCCTTCGGCGGAGAGAAAGCCCGAGAACTTGAAGACTTGCCCCGCGATGAAGCCCCCTTTGCCACTGCCGTAGGTTTCCTTGACGACGCTGCACAGTTCTCCGACCGCCAGCTCCACATCGTCGAACGTGACGCCGGGCTTGAGCTTCACGGTGTTGAACAGCATTTTGACCCCGAAGGGAATGGTTATCGGTCCGAACATGTCATCCTCCTGCACGAGACGCGCAGCCTCGGTCGGTGCGCGGTAGGGATATACGATGCGACTTGCCTAGTATAGCACTCGTCTCAGCGGGTCTTGCGATAGTCGAAAACTCGTTCGAGAAAATCCTTCAAGACTTGCGGGTCGTGCAGGAGGCTTTCCTCCTCCACCGGCATCTCGGGGAAATGTTCCATCAAGGTGCGGGCGAATAGGCCGACGCCGTCGTGCGTATCGATCCCTTGAGTGTTGAAGAGCGGAACCTGCCTGATGCCGCAACTGGGTGAGGCGCTCTTGAAGACGAAGCCGGAGAGGTTCAAGGCTTCCAGTTCACGGACCCGTTGCTGTGCGAAGCGGGTCATCGCGTCGGTGTGGTCCATTCTTGTGTTGAGCGTGATAAGCCGCGGGGCATGGTGATCGCCGACCAGGTGCATCGGCTCTCGCGGGGTGCCCAGGCCGATCTCCACCTCCGGACAAACCGGGACCCACTCCACTTGCTGACCCAGGGTCTCGATCAGCACACTGTCGAGTTTGTGACCGCCGTCATACCGGACGTTATCGCCGAGCAGACACTGGCTGATCCCTATGCGTGGAAGAATGGGCATGTCTGCCAACGTGCCGCAGTGGCATTGTGTGTGTCAAGCGCCGCTAACCACGTCGGACTGAATTTGAGCGGGTGGTGCCGATGTCGCCGGAGGCGAAGGGGTGGCAGCGAGTGGGACCCTGGCGGAGCAGAAGGCGGCACACCTGAGTCATCGTGGCTGCAACAGGGAAGCCGCCTGAGCACGTCAGGGTAACTCGCTGACAGGACCCCGAAGCCGCTCGGCGGCAGGACCTGCAATTGACACCCTTTCGACCAGCCCCTAGAATGCCTGGGAAAGAGCGCGTCTTGACGCGCTCGGGGTGGGCGGGTGTGATGTTATGAACGATCGCTTTCTCAGAGCGTGCCGCCGCGAATGGACAGACTGCGTGCCCGTGTGGTTCATGCGGCAGGCCGGACGCTACATGGAGGAATACCGGGCCGTCCGCGCCAAGCATTCTATCCTCGAGGTATGCAAGACGCCGGAACTGGCGGCCCAAGTCACGTTGCAGCCGATCGAGCGCTTCCCCCTCGATGCGGCCATCATCTTCGCCGACATCCTGCTCCCGCTCGAGCCAATGGGCCTGCGCATCACGTTCGAGGAGGGCGAAGGTCCGGTCATTCACAATCCGGTCCGGACCCGTGCGGATGTGGACGCGCTCCGGCTTGTCGGCGGAGAGGAGCTCCGGTTCGTGGCGGAGGCGATCAGGCTGGCCCGCCGCGCGCTGGACGGACGCGTGCCGCTGATCGGATTTGCCGGCGCGCCGTTCACGCTCGCGAGCTATGCCATCGAAGGGGGCGCCTCGCGCCATTACATCGAGACCAAGAGCTTCATGTACCGGGAGCCGGCCGTGTGGCACCGGCTCCTGGACAAGCTCGCGCGTGTGGTGACGGAATATCTGAAGAGCCAGATCCGGGCAGGGGCGCAGGCCGTCCAGCTCTTTGACAGTTGGGTCGGCTGCCTGAGCCCCGAGGACTACCGCGAGTACGTGCAGCCCCACGTCCGGCTCATCTTCGACGGGCTCAAGGGCGAGAACGTCCCTCAGATCCACTTCGGCACGGGGACGGCGGCCTTGCTGGAGTTGATGCGCGAGGCGGGCGGCACGGTTATCGGCGTGGACTGGCGGGTGCCGATCGATGAAGCCCGGCGTCGGCTCGGTCCGGGCGTCGCGATTCAAGGCAATCTGGATCCCGTCGTGCTCCTTGCCCCCAGGCACGAGATCGAGCGGCGCGTGGAATCCGTGCTCAAGCAGGCGGGTGACGACCCCGGCTTCATCTTCAACCTGGGCCACGGCATTCTCCCCACCACGCCGGTCGAGAATGTCCAGGCGGCTGTGGAGCTGGTCCATAAGCTGAGTCAACGCTAGCCTCACGTGTCAGCCCCACCGATAGGCGTACTCCTGATGGCCATGGGAGGCCCTGACTCCCTCGAAGCTGTGGGCCCGTACCTGAACGATGTCCGGGGGGGCCGTCCCACCCCGCCGGAGCTGGTCCAGGAGATCACGGAGCGGTACCGGGCGACCGGAGGCAAGTCCCCGGTCCTGGCGATCACGAGAGAAGCCGCCCGCAGGCTGGAGGATCGCCTGAAGGCCACTGGCTCCGACCGCTTCAGAGTCTATGTGGGACTCCGGCACTGGCACCCGTATATCCGGGAGACCTATCAGGCCATCGTCAAGGACGGCGTCCGGCGGTTGGTCGGCGTGTGCATGGCGCCCCAGAACTCCGAGCTGAGCGTCGGTGCCTACGTTCGCAAGGTATCGGAGGCTCAAGCCGAATCGGGCGCCGCCGTGCGCTTCTCCTACGTGCCGAACTGGCACACCCACCCGGCGCTGATCCGCGGCATCGTCGCCAATGTTCGGGAAGGCTTACAGAAATTTCCTCCCGATGCGCGGGAGCGCGTGGCGCTGATCTTCACGGCGCATAGCCTGCCCGAGCGAATCCTCGCGAAAGGCGATCCCTATCCTGACCATGTCCGGCAGACCGTCGAGGCTGTGTTGGCTGCTCTGGGTCCATTGCCGTCAGGCGTGACCTGGCGGTTTGCCTATCAGAGCCAGGGCCGGTCGGACGAAAAATGGCTGGGCCCGACAGTCGAAGCCACCCTGGATGACCTGCACGGCCTCGGCTTCCGGCACGTCCTGATGGCCCCCATCGGCTTCGTGTCGGACCACTTGGAAGTCCTCTACGACATCGACATTGAGTTCAAGAAGCGGGCAAGCGAGAAGGGGATGTCGCTGGAACGGATGGCGATGCTCAACGCCACCCCGCCACTCATCGACACACTGCTGGATGTCGTGACGACCCACCTCCGGGAAACCGGGCTCTGACCATCGCCCATCGGCGATGCAGCCCGTCTCGCGTACAGTGCTGATCGTCGGAGGCGGGATTGCCGGCCTGAGCGCCGCGTACGGCCTGGCTGAGAGCGCCACCGCTCGCGACAGCCCGATCCAGTGCACGCTGGTCGAGGCCGAGCCGCGGCTGGGGGGCAAGATCCTCACCGAACAGGTCGGCGGCTTCGTCATCGAAGGCGGGCCCGACTCTTTTCTCTCCCAGAAGCCGGGGGGCGTCGAATTGTGCCGGCGGCTCGGTCTTGCTGACCGGGTGATCGGCACGAACCGGGATCGGCGAAAGACCTATGTCTATTCGAAGGGACGCCTGGAGGAGCTCCCTGAAGGGTGGGCGCTGGGCGTCCCCACCAAGCTGGGGCCGTTCCTCAAGAGCGGACTGCTGTCCTGGAGAGGCAAGTTACGCCTGGGCGCCGAGCTGCTGATCCCGCGCCGCAGCGCGCGCGGGGATGAATCCCTGGGCGCGTTCTTTCGCCGGCGCCTGGGAGAGGAAGCGCTGGAGCGCATCATCGAGCCGTTGATGACTGGCATCTACGCGGGGGATGCGGACAGCCTGAGCATCCAGGCGACCTTCCCGCGCTTTCCCGAGATGGAGCGCCAGGCCGGCAGCATCGTCCGTGCGCTGCTGGGCTCATGGCGGCGCCGGGGACAGATTTCAAATCTGTCCCCTCCCTCGGGCGGCTCGCCCTTCGTGACACTTCAGGGCGGACTGTCCGAAATGGTCCAGGCCTTGACCGCTCGACTCGGCCGGCTCAGTGTGCTCGCAGGGTACCGGGTCCGCGCCGTGCGCGTGAGCGGGCCGCCGAGAGGGTACGAGGTCGTGATCGAAGGCGCAGCGCCTCTGGCGACCGACGCGCTGGTCCTGGCGGTGCCGGCCTGCGATGCCGCTTCTCTGATTGAGCCGCTCGACGCCGAGTTGGGCGCCCTGCTCCGCGGCATTCCCTATGCGTCCACCGCGACGATCTCCCTGGGTTTCCCCCGGAAGGACTTCTCGCACCACCTGGACGGCTACGGGTTCGTCGTCCCACGGATTGAAGGGCGCGCGCTGCTGGCGGTGACCTGGACGTCGTCGAAGTGGAGCCATCGGGCGCCGGATGAGGCGGTGCTGCTTCGGGCCTACGTCGGTGGCGCGGGGCGGGAGACGGTGTTAGAGCGGGACGACGACGGGTTAGTGGGCCTGGTGCGGGCGGAGCTCCGGGATATGATGGGCGTCACCGAAGCGCCGGTCCTGGCCAAGGTCTATCGCTGGCCTCGCGCGATGCCTCAATATCTCGTGGGACATCTCGAAAGGCTGGCCGCTATCGACGAGCGGCTCGTGCGATGGCCGGGCCTCTTCCTGACGGGCGCGGGATACCGGGGCGTAGGCATTCCGGACTGCATCGGTGACGGCTTGGCCACGGCAGAACGCGTGCGCGCGTATTTTGACAAGGGCGTGTCGCGGGCCGTATAGTCAGGCTCCCGTAAAGGATCGTGGTTCCCGATGGCCGACAAGACTGGCCCCACGGCCTACACCTACGATGTGACGCTCAGGAACGGGCCGTTCCGCGAGCCGGACGCGCCCGCGCTCTCCTATGACTTCTTCGTCAATCGCAAGGGCTGGCTGATCCCGCGGGCCATGCGGGTCTGGGTGGACATCAAGAGCGAGTTGGAGCTCTTCCAGCATCAGATCCTGGGTGTGTCCGGCGGCTCGCCCGGCCAGCAGCTTAAGCTCACCCAGTTCTTGACCCGGAAGATCGCCGAGCAGAAGGCCCAGTTGGTCTTGGAAGAGGGCCGGATGGAAAAGTCCTCCGAGGTCCTGGTCAAGGGATTCGCGGAGACCGACGTGCACCTCGTCCCCCGACTCGAAGCCTGGATGCGGGAAGTCAAAGACCAGGTCAGGGAGGAGATCAGGACCCAGATCGGGCTGTAGCGGTGGGTGTCGCCTAGTAGCCGCCCAAGCGCCCTCGATTGCCGAACGCGCCGGGCGCTTGTTCCGCGGCGGTCTCTTTCTTCTTCTTTTCCTTCTGCGGCTCGCCGTACGGCCTCAGCACGGGGGAATCCCAGATCACGGCGTTCCCCGGGGCCAGATCGGCAGCCTCCAGCAAGTGCGTGCGGGCCTCGTCTCTCTGGCCCAGATACCAGAGCGTGTTGCCCAGGTTGTAGTGCGCCTCTGCGCACTTCGGCCCCGCGGAGACAGCCATGAGGAATTCGGCCTTGGCCGCTTCAAGCCGGCGCTCTTTATAGTGGGCGATCCCGGCCTTGTTGTATGTAACCGCCGAGGCGGGCTGGCAACCGTTCGCCGGCAGGGCTGGCCTGAGAGGCGGCGGCGGATTCAACAGGGAGCAGCCCGTCATGGCGACGAGCAGGGCGAGGCTGACTGAGCGCATGGCAGAGATAGTAGCCGCATTGGACAAAACTTTCAAGAAAAGGACAGTTTGCCGGTTTGCCACTGGGGCGATACAATAGGCGCGACATGCCCACGCCCGAGCAGGCCCTCCGGCACCAGGAGTTCGTGAAAGCGCTCCAGCATGAGGCGATTCCGTGCGGCCGGTCGGGGTGCCCAGGGCCGGTCCAGATGACGGACCTCTCCCAGTTGCACGATCGGGTCAAGACGTTCCAATTCACGTGCGAGCGGTGCGGCTGGCAGGACCGTGTCGTCGGGCGGCAAGAGCTCTCGCCGCCGTGGGACGAAGCGTCGCTGCAGGAGATAGCCTATGAACATTTGATGCACCTGCCGGCGTTCTGTCCGTTCGATCACACGCCCATCGTGTTCATCTCGCTGCCGAACCCCCGGCGCAAGGCTCGGTACAGGCTGTCATGCTTTTACTGCGGCCGGCAGGCCGAGATGGATTGGCCGCCTCCGGAGGCGAGGCGGTAGGAGAGCGGGCGGTCTTAGTGCAGGAGGACCAGGCCGACCTGGACTGCCACCAAGAGCCGCTCCGGCTCAACCGGCTTGCCCAAGATATCGGCCGATCCCAGCTCAAGCGCCGCTTTAAGCAGGGCATCGTCCTCGTTGGCGGTCATCATGACGAAACCACCCGTGTAGTTCTTCGCCCGCAATGTCCGCAGCACCTCAATCCCCTTCAGGCCAGGCAGGTCCATGTCCATCACAACGAGTTGCGGCTTTTCCCGGGCCACCGACTCCAAGATGGCAGGACTATCCTTGGCCACGTGCACCTGATAGCCCCGCTGGGTCAGAAATCTTGAAAGGGGCTCGTTGGTCTGCGGTTCGTTATCCACCAAGAGGATCGTGTCCGCTTTCAGCATTCCGAGGAACGCGCGCGCCTTCTCCCCGGGCGACTTCGGCGCGCCGCCGGCCTGGGCTGGCTCCATGAGCCCGCGCTGCAACGATGCCACAATGGTATCCAAGGAAAGCGATTTGCTGAGAAAGTCCGTCACCCCCAGCTTCCGCGCTTGCAGCTCCATGGCATCCGACCCCCACGCCGTCAGGATCATCACGGCCGCCTTGGTGTCGATCGCGCGGATTTGCTTCAGGACTTCCAGTCCGTCCATCTGGGGCATGCGGAGGTCCAGCATCGTGAACCGGGGCCGGTGCTGTTTGAATAACTCGACGGCCTGGCGTCCGTTGTTCGCTGTCAGGACGTCGTGGCCGTGGCCCTGCAACAAGGTCTTCAACAGCTCGCAGAACACCACCTCATCATCTACGACCAGAATCGTCGCCATAGGCTCCTCAATGGAGTTCCGATCGGGAAGACTTCAGGAAAGAAGTCCTCGATCGCGGGAGTGTATTTGGTGGCGGTGGAGGGTATCGAACCCCCGACCCGCGGCTTATGAGTCCGCTGCTCTACCAACTGAGCTACACCGCCACCCCGAGCTTGCGGCTCATTATCCCACAAAAGCCGTGCTTACCAGCTTTTGGCGCCCACTTGGCCTGCGTCGTCTCCGATGAAGGGGCGTAAACGCTCTTCCAGGTCCAGTGCTTGCGTTTCCGGCGGCGGCGCAGCTTCCAGGGCGGCCGCGACGGCC
>VBOF01000243.1 GCA_005877855.1 Nitrospirota bacterium
GTTTCCCAAAACGGTCAAGTTCAGCACGCTGGCTCTGCTTGCCATCCTGCTGGTCTCCCTGGGCAGTATTACCAACCAGGCGTCCGTCGCGGCGTATCTTTCCTTCTTCGCGATCATCCTGCTCCAGGGGATCGAGTTTCTCTTCCCCATCTCTCCGGACGCGGGCAGGACGGACCATCCCTGGCGGTTGGGGATCCTCCGTGCGAGCATCGTGCTGCAAGTGTTGCTGGCCTCGCTGCTGGTCACGGAGACGGGTGGGAGCGGGAGCATCTATGAATTGATCTATCTGCTCCCCATCGTCTCGGCGGCTACGATGTTGCCGGGGCGGGAGGTGGCAATCGTGGTCGGGAGCGCCGTGGCCGCGATGGTGGGGTTCATCGTGACCGGCAGCCCTCTGACTACTTCAATTACCCGCATCAAGGATGTCCAGGACGACCGATCGTCTGGAGCAATTGGCCAATATGGAGGAACGGGTCCAGCGCATCAGCCAGATGGCCGCACTCGGGGAACTGGCGGGCCAGGTTGCACATGAAGTGCGCAACCCTCTGGGAATCATCAAAGGGGCGACCGAGATGCTGGCGAAGCGCGTGTCCGATCCCGCCATGCAACGGCATATCGCTGTGCTGCTGGAAGAAGTCGGGCATCTGAACAAGGCGGTGGAAAGCGTGCTCCGCCTTGGGGCGCCTCTCCGCATCCAGGCCGACCGGGTGAACTTACAGGACCTGCTCCAGGTGGTCGTGCAGGCGGCCACGGCTGGGACGAAGGCGGGACGTCACACCGTGCGGCTGCATTTCGCGTCGGATCCCCTCTGGATCATCGGTGATCGGGAGTTGCTGCACCATGCCCTGGTAAATCTGGTGCGCAACGCGATCCAGGCGATGCCTACGGGCGGGACGGTGACCGTATCGGCGCAACCTGCCCCCGGAGACGGCCAGTTCCTCCTGACCATCAGCGATACGGGCGTCGGGCTGACCGCCGAGGACCTCAAGCGGCTGGGCGAGCCGTTCTTCACCCAGCGATCGGGCGGCGTTGGCTTGGGCTTCGCGCTGGCGCGCCGGATCGTGACCGAGCATGGCGGCACGTTGGACGCGAGCAGCACGCCGGGCCGTGGCACGACCGTTTCCATCCGGCTGCCGGCCCAGGTTCTCGATCCGCCGCGCCGGTCCGTCGCGGGATCCGTGGCCCAAGGCTAAGGGACAAGGGTGACGATGGCGACGATCCTGGTTGTGGACGATGAGAAGAACTACCTCTGGATGTTGGAAGAGCTCTTCCAGAGCGAAGGCTACGAGGTCCTGACCTGCGAGCGGGCAGAGGACGCCCTGCCGTTGCTGGCGGAGGGCCGCGTGGATCTCCTCTTGACGGACCTGCGCATGGCTGAGATGGACGGCATGGCCCTGCTCGGCCGCGTGCGGGAGCTGTCTCCCGCCACGTCGACGATCATCATGACCGCGTTCGGGACGGTCGAACGGGCCGTCGAGGCGATGCGGCTCGGCGCCTACGATTTCATCCTCAAGCCGTTCAACCAAGCGGACCTCCTGCGCACGGTCGCGAAGGCGCTGGAACGGACGGTCCTGCTGCGGGAGAACCTCCGGCTCTCCCAGACACTCTCCCACCACTATCGCTTCGACCAACTGATCGGGAAGAGCTCCCTGATGCAGGAAGTCTTCGAGAAGATCAAGCGCGTGGCGGGCTCCAAGAGTCCGGTGCTGATCACCGGCGAGAGCGGCAGTGGCAAGGAGTTGGTGGCGCATGCGATCCATTTCAATGGACCGCGGAGCGGCCGGCCCTTCCTCCCGGTCAACTGCAGCGCCATGACCGTGTCGCTGGCCGAGAGCGAACTGTTCGGCCACGAACGGGGCGCCTTCACCGGCGCCACCGCCCGGCACCTGGGGGTCTTCGAGCAGGCGGCCGGCGGGACGTTGTTCTTGGACGAGGTCGCCGAACTTCCGGTGGCGCTGCAGGCGAAGCTCCTGCGCGTGCTCGATACCCAGGAGATCCGCCGGGTGGGCAGCGAGAAAGCGGTGCCCGTGGATGTCCGCATCCTGGCTGCCACCCATCGTGATCTCAAGACCGAAGTGCACGCCGGACGGTTCCGGGAGGACCTGTTCTTCCGGCTGAACGTCGTCCGAATCGACGTGCCGCCGTTACGCGATCGCGCCGATGACATTCCCCTTCTGGCCGAGGCCTGTCTGAGAAATCTTGTGAAGGAGGGCGGAGTCCGCGGAACACGCTTTGCCCCGACTGCCGTTGAGTTGCTGGTCCGCCATCCCTGGCCCGGCAACGTGCGGGAACTGGAGAATGTGGTGGCCCATGCCGCCCTGATGGCCAAGAGCGAGGAGATTCAGCAGAGCGATTTGCCGCTCGAGTTAACGGCGGCCAAAGAGTGGCTCGCTGCCTTGGATCGCCTTCTGCCGGCCAAGAGCCCGCTCGATGCCACGCTCACGGCGATCGAACGGCATCTTGTCCACCGTGCGCTGGCCCAGAGCAACGGGGTCCAGGCGAAGGCAGCGGAAATACTGGGAATCAGTCGTAGCCTCTTGCAATACAAGCTGAAAGTCCTTGGAGAACCAGAAAAACCTGCCACCTAAAAGCTCTCGATCTGTAAAAATTTTTTGACGGATATTCAAATTTCTTGACAGACCGTGACCCTCCGCGGCCTGACCCATGCCGTACGTTACGTGTAACTTACTGAAAAAGCTCACTGTTTCTGAATGCGCTGATAATGCACCGTACGGCATGAACCCTGCGTAGTTCTCTTCGATTCCGAGAGTTTAGCAGCATGGTGCAGCTACGACAGGCTATGGGGAAGTTCGGTGGAGGCTATGGGACGGACTAAATCGTGAGCATTCTTTCAGTTCTTCAGTGGGTTTGTGCGATGCCCGTCATCGTCGGGTCTGTCTATGTGGTTATCTGTCTCTTGTGCGTTGTCCGCTACCGATCACAGAAAGCCCAATCCTCTCCAACACCGGGCAGAGAATGGCCGCCAGTCACCATTCTGAAACCGGTTCACGGGCTGGAGAAAGATCTTGATAAAAATCTCCGCAGCGCCTGCCTTCAGGATTACCCAACTTATCAAGTGGTCTTCGCCGTCCAGGATGAGAAAGACCCCGCGATCCCCTTGCTCAGAGATCTCGAACGAGAGTTTGGCCCTCAACGGGTGTCTGTGGCCATCGAGCATCGCCAGGTCGGCACCAACGGCAAGATCAATAACTTGATCGGCGGTCTGATCCATGCACGTCATGAGACCCTGGTGATCAGCGATAGCGACGTCTATTTGAGGCCGGATTATCTGAAAGCCATTGTGTTCCCCTTAGCGGATCCGGACGTGGGGTTTGTCTGCACGTTTTTTATGGCAACTTCTGCAGACTCCTGGTTCGAGAAGATGGAGTTGCTCACGATGAATGCCGGCTTTTTCCCCGACACGGTGTTCGCTCATGTGACTGGAACGGCCAAGTTCTGCATTGGAGCGTCGGTGGCCCTTCGGCGTTCCACTCTCGATGCAATCGGGGGGTTGGAGAGCTTGGCAGACTATCTGGCTGAAGACTACGAGATGGGTCGGCGCATTTGGGAGACAGGCAAAAAGATGGCAGTCGCGCCCTATGTGGTGGGAATAACGGTTGACTGCAAGACGCCCTCCCACTGGTGGAGCCATCAGGTATATTGGGATCAAAACAGCTGCGTGGTTCGGCCTGGCGCATTGATCTCCACGTTGATCATCCGTCCTGTCCCGTTTGCGCTGCTCTTCGCAGCAGCCAGGTTAGGGGATCCACTGGGGCTATCGGTCCTTGCAGGAGCCTTGGCGCTGCGCCTCGTCACCACGGCGGCGATTCTCGGGTGGGGGCTTCGGGATCGTGAAGGGCTGAAGAGCCTGCTGCTTCTTCCTTTCAGGGATCTGGCGGCTGTTGTCTCCTTGCTCCTCGCTTTTATGAAACCGACCACGGTCTGGCGCGACAAGGAATTTGTCCTGACCCGCGATGGACGCATGGTTGCACGGGAGAGAGCCTTGTGCGAAAGCTTATCGTCACCGGCGACGACTTCGGTCTCGCCGTTCCGGTAAACGAGGCGATCGAAGAAGCGCACCGCCGGGGGATCCTGACCACCGCCAGCCTGATGGTCGGAGCCGGGGCGGTAGCCGATGCGGTGGAGCGGGCCCGGCGACTCCCCACGCTGAAGGTGGGGCTCCATCTCGTGCTGGTTGAAGGACGCCCGGTCCTTCCCCCTCGCGAGATCCCTGATCTCGTGGACGGCCGGGGCGAGTTTTCAACCAGTCTTGTCGGCGCTGGTCTGAACTTTTTCTTCCGGCCCGGCGTGGGTCGGCAGTTGGAGGCGGAGATTCGCGCGCAGTTCGAGGCGTTCATGAAGACAGGGTTTCCCCTGGATCACGTCAACGCCCACAACCATATGCACTTGCACCCGACGGTCCTGGGCTTGATCTTGAAGGTCGGCCGGGATTACGGCCTCACAGCCGTCCGCGTTCCCTATGAGCCGTTGCTTGCGTCGTGGCGTGCGTCAGGAACGGCATTTTTCTCCCGAGCCGCCTCTTGGTTGTTCCTGATGCCTTGGAGCAAGCTGTTGCAAGCGCGCTTGAGGCACGCCGGCGTGCGTTCGAACGATTATGTCGTCGGGTTGCACGACAGCGGGCAGATGGACGTGGATCTCGTGCTGCGAATGCTACGCCACCTACCGCACGGCGTCACAGAGATGTATTTCCATCCCGCGACGCGCCAATGTCCTGAAATTGATCGCACCACGCCGACCTACCGGCATGAACGGGAATTCGAAGCGTTGGTCAGTCCAGCGGTCCGCGAGGCCATCGCGGCGGCAGGCTTCCAAAGAGTCGCGTTTAGCGAGTTGTGACGCAGGTGACCGAGTCCCGAGCATGGAGCGTTGAACCGAGCACGAGGAACACGATGACGCGGTATCTGGTGACAGGCGGAGCCGGTTTTATCGGCTCGCACGTGGTGGAGACGTTGCTGAACCGAGGAAAGCGAGTCCGGGTGCTGGACAACTTCTTCACGGGGAAGCGGGAGAATCTCGAGGCCGTGCGCGGCGACGTGGAGCTGATCGAAGGGGACGTGCGCGATGGCGGGCTCTGTCGGGAGGCCATCGGCGGGATCGACGCCGTCATTCATCTCGCGGCGCTCCACGAGGTGGTCCGCTCCGTGGAGTGTCCGCTGGAGACCCATGAGGTGAACGTCACGGGCACGTTGAACCTGCTGGCGGCCGCCCGCGAGGCGGGCATCCAGAAGTTCGTGTTCGCCTCCTCCTCCGCCGTGTACGGGGAGAATCCGGTGATCCCGCGATCCGAGCACATGCTGCCGTCTCCCACCGCCTCGCCCTATGCGGTCAGCAAGCTCGCCGGGGAGCATTACTGCCAGATGTTCTGGTCTCTCTACGGCCTCGACACGGTCTGTTTGCGCTTCTTCAATGTCTACGGGCCCCGGCAGGATGCGGCCTCGACCTATGCCGCGGTCATCCCCAAATTCATCTCCCTCCTCCTGGCCGAGTCGGCGCCGACGATCTACGGGGATGGCGAGCAGTCGCGCGATTTCACCTTCATCGCGGATTGCGTGTCGGCGGTCCTGGCCGCCTGCGAGGTCCCCGGCCTGTCCGGGATGGTGCTCAATGTCGGCACCGGCTACCGGACGACCGTGAACGAGTTGTGTGCGCTGCTGCAGAAGATCCTGCACACGGACCGCTCGCCCACCTATGCGCCGCCCCAACCAGGGGATCTGCCTCACGATCAGGCTGATATTGAACAGGCGCAACGCTTCCTGACGTATCGCCCGCAGTACGATCTGCTTCGCGGGCTCCACGAGACGATCCGGCACATGCGTCTTGCACAGGTCCTTGCCAAGTCCAGAGTGTAAAGGAGAGAACGATGAAGACCTTGCTCTTAAATCCCCCCTCATTCGAGATGTTCGACGGTGGTGCCAGTTCGCGCTATCAGGCCACACGCGAGATTCCTTCCTTCTGGTATCCGGTGTGGCTGGCCTATTCGGCGGGGATGATCAAAGACAGCCGGCTCTTGGACGCGCCGTCCCATAGCGTGAGCCCGGAGGAGACGATCAAGATCGCCACCGAGTACGAGTTTCTCGTGCTCTTCACCAGCACCGCGGGGTTTCAGAGCGATGCCAAGCTGGCCGAGGCGATCAGAGCGGCCAACCCCGCGATCAGGATCGCCTTCGTCGGGCCGCACGTGACTGTCCAGCCGGAGGAAAGCCTGAAGGCCGCGCCGGCGATTGATTTCGTGGTCAGACGGGAATTCGACTACCCCGTGGCGGAGTTTGCCGGGGGAAATAAGCTGGAGGAGATTGCCGGCATCAGCTTCAGGAAGGATGGACGCATCGTCCACAATCCGGATCGCCCGCAGATCGAGGATCTCGATGCCCTGCCCTTTGCGGTGGACGTCTATAAGCGGGACCTCGACATCACGCGCTACAACATCCCCTATCTGAAGCACCCCTACGTGGCCTTCTACACGTCCCGTGGATGCCCGGCGCTGTGCACCTTCTGCCTCTGGCCGCAGACGATGAGCGGGCACCCCTGGCGGACCCGCGGCATCTCCAACGTGGTCGAGGAGGTGAAGCGCTGCCTGGAGTATTTCCCCCAGGCGAAGGAGATTTTCTTCGACGATGACACGTTTCCCTGGGCCAAGGACCGCACGATTGAGATCTGCAAGGCGTTCAAGCCTCTGAAGTTTACCTGGTCCTGCAACTCCCGCGTGACGGCGGGCTACGAGACCTTGAAGGCGATGAAAGAGGCCGGGTGCCGGTTGCTGATCGTCGGGTTCGAGTCCGGCGATCCGCAGATTCTGAAAAACATCAAGAAAGGCGCCACGGTCGAGCAGGCGCGCGAGTTCATGAAACATTGCCGGAAGCTGGGCCTCGTCGTGCACGGCGATTTTCAGGTCGGGCATCCAGGGGAAACGCCGGAGACGATCGAGCGGACCATTCAATTTGCCATGGAGCTCGATCCGGAGACGATCCAGGTCTCGATGTCCCACCCGTATCCCGGCACGGAGTTCGACGCCTACCTGAAGAAGCACAACTATGCCGTGGACACGGTGATGACGGACGAGGGGGGACACCAACTGCCTGTGTTCCAGTATCCGGGGCTGAGCCGGCGGGACATCATGCACGCGGTCGAGCAGTTCTACGACCGGTATTATTTCCGCCCCCACGTCATTTTCCGGATCCTGCGCCGGGCGGTCTTTGATCGCAACGAAAGAAGCCGCCTCTACGTGGAGGCCAAAGAGTACCTCAAGGTCCGCGCCCAACGGAAGCGTTTCGTCAAAAGCCAGGCGACGGCCTGATGCAACGGTGGACTGAACGGATAAGGATTATTGCTCTCTTGGCGGTTGCCATCTTCAGCCAAGCGGTGGGCAATGTGCTGTTGAGTCAGGGCATGAAGCTCATCGCAGGAGAGAGCCAACTGACCTGGAACAATTGGGTCTCCATATTCTTGCAGGCTGTCCAGAGTCCTTCGATTTTGCTCGGAGTCGGATTCTATGTCATTTTTTTCGTGCTCTTCGCGGCCGCCCTGTCCAGGGCCGATTTGAGTTTTGTGCTGCCGGCTATCTCATCTGAAGTGGTCATCAACGTCGCGTTTGCCGACTACTTCTTGAACGAAACTGTCTCCGCGATACGATGGATCGGAGTCCTGTTGATTTCCGTCGGAGTCGGCCTGGTGGTGCAATCCTCGCCGAGAACGTTCGGGATTGCGGGCGGCCAGGACACCATGGCGGAGGGTGGCAGGTGAAAACGGCAATTCTGATTGCGATCATTGTGCTCGCCGATTCGGCAGGAGATGTCCTGCTCACCAAAGGCATGAGGCAGGTGGGCGAAGTGTCCACCTTTGCGCCGAGAGCGCTTCTGGCGATCGCCCGTAGGGCCATGCGCAATCACCACTTTCTCGCCAGCATTGTGTTCATGGTCACCCACTTTGTCGGGTTTCTTGCGGTCCTGTCCTGGGCTGACCTCAGTGTTGTGTTTCCTGCAACCACGTTGGTCTACGTCATTGGCACCCTTGCGGGCAAGTTCATCTTGCAGGAAACGATCTCCACGCATCGCTGGGCGGGGACGATGCTCGTCTGTCTGGGCGTGGGGTTGGTGTCGCTCCCGTGAATCAAGTGTCAGCGAAACTGATAAGGAACGGTGAGACCTTGGAAAGTGTGAAACAGGACATCGCGCCGGGCAGGCGTGTTCCGGCTGCGAAGATCCAGTTTCTGCCAGAAGACCGGGCCTGGATCGCCGAAAGGATCCAGGACGTGCTGGCCACGGGGCAATTGACGTTGGGCAAATACGGCGCCGAGTTCGAGCAGCAATTCGCCAAATTCTGCGGAGCGCGGCATGCCATCGCCGTCAACAGCGGCACCAGCTCCTTGGAGATCATCCTGCGCGTGCTCGGCGTCGAGGGAAAGGAAGTCCTCGTCCCCACCAACACGTTCTTCGCCACCGCTGCGGCAGTCGTGCACGCCGGGGCACGTCCGGTGCTTGTGGATATGGATCCGGAATCGTTCGCTGTGAGACCCGAGGATATCGAGCGGCGTCTCACACCCAGGACCGCCGGCGTGATCGTGGTGCACATCGGCGGAATCGTCTCCCGGCGCATCGGGGAGTTGCAAGAGCTGGTCCGTAAGAAAGGGCTCTGGCTGGTGGAGGACGCCGCCCATGCGCACGGCTCCTCCTACCGAGGCGTGACAGCCGGCACGTTCGGGCTTGCCGGGTCCTTCAGCTTCTACCCCACCAAGGTCATGACATCCGGCGAGGGAGGCCTCATCGTCACCAACGACGATCGCATCAACGAAGAGGCGCGGATCTATCGGGACCAGGGCAAGGCGAGCTTCACGCAGAACGCGCACGTCCGGATGGGGTACAACTGGCGCATGTCCGAGCCCCACGCCATCATCGGTCTGAAGCATCTGGAACGCCTGCCGGCCATGATCGCGGACCGGCAAAGGATCGCCGCGATCTACGACGAGGGCTTGCAGGGATTCCGGAATCTCAGCCGCGTGCAGGTGCCGGCCGGCGGGGTGTGCAATTACTACAAGTACATCGCCGTGCTCAAGGAGGCGCGGGACCGCAAGGAGCTCAAAACGCTCCTGAAGGATCGCTACGGGGTGTCCCTCGCGGGGGAGGTGTACGAGGAGCCGCTCCACAAGCAACCGGTGTTCGAGAAGTATCGGTCGGGGCCGTTGCCCGTTGCGGAAGACTACTGCGCGCGGCACATCTGTCTGCCGATCTTTTCAGGCATGGAGGAAGGGGATGCACACCAAGTGCTGGGTGCATTACGAGACGTGATCGGATAACAAGGGGTGTTCCAATGGCTAAAGTCGTGGTGACAGGGGGAAGCGGGTTCATCGGCTCGCATGTGGTGGATGTCCTGATGGAGGCGGGGCATCAGGTGACCGTCGTGGATCACCGGGTGCGGCCGCATCGCCAGGATGTCGGGTATGAGGACGTGGATCTCATGGATCTCTCGTCGGTGCTGGCGGCCACCAGGGATGCCGAGCA
>VBOF01000357.1 GCA_005877855.1 Nitrospirota bacterium
CCCCCACAATTCACAAAATAAATCTGTCCCCAATTGAAAATAAAAAAGGGGGGTGGGACGCTCCCACCCCCCTGTGAATCCGCACCCACCCGTGACCGGGCAGACCAGAGCCCATCACTTCTTCTTCATCGTTTCCCTTTTGGTGGCCCGCCGACGGAGGATCCAGCCTTCCGCAATGATCATGCCGACCGCCATCAGGATCGGATATACCTTGGCTTCGATGGGCACCGGGGGCTGCAGGATAGTGTAGTAGAAGGCCGACACCGCCATCTTCAGCCCCGCATCGCCGTTATGGCCGTCCCAAGCAAAAAAGACGGTCGGGACGTACTTCCCCGTTTCGAACTGGACATCCGCTTCTTTGTCATCTGTATGCAAGGGGCGCTTCATCAGAACGGTCCACCGCCCATCCTTGAACTCACCCTTGACCAGCTTCAACTGCTCGGTCGCCCCTGGGCGCTCTTCCAGCGGCTTGTCCCACCCGGCGCCAGTGTAGGCTTTCAACGTTCCATCGGCCTCCCATTTCCAGAGATCGACGTGGCGCTTCTCCTCCCCATGCAAGTAGCGCGGTTTTTCAGGCGGCGCAAACTCCTGCCACTTCGCCGGGAACTGGATGGCCACCGCATCGTTGTACACCGTATAGGTATTCTGCTTGGCCGCGATCGAGTTTGCCTCGCCGGCCACCGGCGGCGCTTCCTCAATGGGCACCACGCTCACGCCCGGCTCGACCTGGCTCTTCGTCCGGTCGTCCCACTGGATCAGGAACGCGACCTCATTCTTGTTGTACATGGACCGGACCCAGAGGTCGTCGAGCCGGTTGACGAAATTCCGAGGCTTGTGGGTGATCTGCCCGCCCATCCCGATGATCCGCCGAGGCCGATCCTGCCATTTCTTGTCGTTGGGATCCGCCGGAATCTCCCCTTCGATAGGACCGGATGGCACGACGAAATTGGTTTTCGGCTTAGCCGTCTGCGGATCCATCTGAAGCAGCGGCGAGAATGGATCGCCATCTTTTTCGCGCTCGCACACCGAATTCACAAAGTTGGCGATGTGCCACCGCTCTTCAACCGTCGTGTTGTCGGCGAAGGACGGCATGGGCGTCCCGTTCACGCCGGTCGAGAAGGTCCGGAAGATGTTCTTCACGTTGTACGGATCTTCTCTGCTCCCCCGGAAATTCCAACACTTATGCATGTTCGCCGGCTGGATCGGGAATCCCCAGTCATCCTTGAGGTTGAACGGGTTGCCATCCCCGCGGCCCTCCGCCCCGTGGCACTCAATGCACCTCTTCTCGACAAAGAGGTTGGCGCCTTTTTCGATGCTCTCCTTGCTGTAGGGAACCGGCTTCAAGGCATCCTTGTTATTGATGTCCAGGATGCTGAAGGTCTCGGTCTTATCGTCGAACTTCCGGTCCTTCACCAACTGCGTCGTCACGAAGGACAGGACCTGCAAGCGCTGCTGCTCAGTCAGGATGCCATCCCAAGGCGGCATGGCCGAACCCGGCAATCCGTGGGTGACAGTATCAAACAAGTCATTCTGACCAGCAACCGGCTTCGTGGGATCAAACAGCGGTAACTCTCCGCTAGCCGTGTGCCGGATCTTGAAGGTGCCCTGGTTGAAGTTGCGCGGACGCGGCCAGAGCCGATCGGCGCCAGGGCCATCACCCGCCCCATCCACCCCGTGGCACCAGACACACTTGCGGAAATAAATCTTCTTCCCTTCTTCGATCATCTTGGGGTCAGGCTTGGAGGGGTTGGTCCCCTTCATAAATCCGGGCGACAACCCGCTATCGGCCTTCACATCGCCGCTCGTCCATAGAACGGCGACTCCAGCCCCCAACCCGACGGCGACCACCAAGATAGCGATCATGAGCCCTTTCCACGTCACTTTGGAAAGATAACGGTTCATTGCTCTATACCCCTAAGTTGGTAGGGATCGATTAATCCCACGTCCTTGGATAGTAGCCTGTATGCCAGTATTCGAAGAGAATGACCTTCCAAATCTCATCGATCGTCAGGTGCTGTTCCCACGGCGGCATGACCGAGGCCCATGGGAAGCCTTCACGCGGAAGGCCGATTCCGCCCTTTGACACGCGCCAGAACACGAAGGTCTCCTGAAGCTGGGCGATCGTCCCGGCATCAGTAAAATTGGCCGGAATGGGATTGAAGGCAAAGGCAAACATGCCCCGGCCGTTCAGATTATCGCCGTGGCAGAAATGGCAGTTCTGGAAGAAGATCTGCCCGCCTTCCCGAACGTATTGCAAGAATTGGGGCGCCTTCTCGTCCCACGGATTGCCATCTTTATAATCATTTTGCACTTTGTCAGAGTATTTCCCACTGTCATCCACACGATACGGGTTGCTCGCGGTCTGGAGGACGAAGGTCTTGCCGTGCACCTTGGTGCTGGCCGGTGGCGCAGGGTGTACCGTGCGCAGCTCGATCGGCTCATCAGTGCTCGGCTTCATGCTGTTGTAGCCTAAGAAGCCGACCAGGAAGGGCAACAGCACGACAGAGACCGCCCGGATGATCCGCGTCGTCGGAGTCTTCGCATCGACCACGGCGATGCAGGGCTTTCGAAAGTCTTGCCACGACGCTTCTGTGGAGGACACCCACATGAAGATCCCGATCA
>VBOF01000358.1 GCA_005877855.1 Nitrospirota bacterium
CGCCCGCAAGCAGATCGCCAAACTCATTCACTGCGATGCCAAGGAAATCGTCTTCACGAGCGGGGCCACGGAATCCGACAACCTGGCGCTCAAGGGCGTCGTGGAAATGTACAAGGAGAAAGGCGACCACGTCATTACCTGTAGCACGGAGCACCGGGCGGTGCTGGACACCTGCAAGTCGCTGGAGAAGCGCGGCATCAAGGTCACGTACCTGCCGGTCGGTAAAGACGGCCTCGTCAATCCCGACGAGGTCCGGAAAGCCATCACGGACAAGACGATCCTCATCTCCATCATGCTGGCCAACAACGAAATCGGGACGATTCATCCGATTGCCGAGATCGCCAGGATCGCCAAGGAAAAGGGCATTCTCTTGCACTGCGACGCGACGCAGGGTGTCGGCAAGATCCCGGTGGATGTGGAAACGCTCAAGGTCGACCTGATGTCCTTCACCGCCCATAAGATTTACGGACCGAAAGGCATCGGGGCCCTGTACGTGCGGAAGAAAGGGCCGCGGGTGCGCTTGGTGCCTCAGATCGACGGCGGCGGCCACGAGCGCGGGATGCGGTCCGGCACCCTCCCCGTCCCCTTGGTCGTCGGGTTCGGGAAGGCCTGCGAGTTGTGCGAGCAGGAAATGCCGACGGAGAGCAAGCGGACCTCGGCGCTGCGTGACCGCTTACAGGCTCAGATCATGGGGAGCCTCGACGAGTGCTACCTGAACGGGCATCCGACCCAGCGGCTCCCGCACAACCTGAACATCAGCTTCGCGTACGTCGAGGGCGAAGCCCTGCTCATGGGTGTCAAGGAAATCGCGCTGTCCTCCGGGTCGGCCTGCACCTCAGCCACGCTGGAGCCGTCCTACGTGTTGCGGGCGCTGGGCGTGGGCTCGGACCTGGCCCACTCCTCCATCCGGTTCGGGCTCGGCAGGTTCACGACGGCGGAAGAAGTCGACTACACGGCCAAGCGGATGGTGGAGGCCGTGAAGCGGCTTCGGGAGATGTCCCCGCTCTACGAGATGGCGAAAGAAGGGATCGACTTGAAATCCGTCCAATGGGCCGTACATTAATTCTTAAGGCATCGCACGTCTGGCAAGCGTGTTATGGTGAGATAGGGAGGAAGGATCATGGCTTATAGCGAAAAGGTCATTGACCATTACAATAACCCGCGGAACATGGGGAGCCTGCCGAAGGACGATAAATCGGTAGGTACTGGGATCGTTGGCGCCCCGGAGTGCGGGGACGTCATGAAACTGCAGATCAAGGTCGAGAACGATCGCATTGTGGATGCGAAGTTCAAGACCTTCGGCTGCGGTTCGGCGATCGCCAGCTCCAGCCTCGCCACGGAGTGGCTGAAAGGCCGCACGGTCGATGAGGCCTTTCAGATCAAGAACACCGACATCGTGCAGGAGCTGAACCTGCCACCGGTGAAGATCCATTGCTCCGTGCTGGCCGAAGACGCCATCAAGGCCGCACTGGCGGATTACAAGAAGAAATCCGCCGCCGAGACCGCGCAGACCGCGCCGGTCACCGTCGAGGCAAAGTAAAGGAGGTCTACGGAAGATGGAAGAAACCTCTGCGGTCACGCCTATCGTGACGCTAACCCCGAACGCCCTCAAGGAGATCAAGCGTCTCCAGGAAGTCCAGGGCCTGGGCTCGGCAGCCCTGCGCCTGGGCGTCAAGGGCGGAGGCTGTTCGGGCCTCAGCTACACCGTGAACTTCGATACGGAGATGGGACCCTACGATCAGTCCTACGAGGTCGACGGCATCCGCATCATCGTGGACATGAAGAGCGCGATCTACCTCCAAGGTACCCAGCTCGACTATCAGAAGGACCTGGTGAGCGGCCAGTTCAAGTTCAGCAACCCGAACGCCGCCAAGAACTGCGGCTGCGGAGAATCGTTCTCCGTTTAACTTTCCTCCCAGAGGACCTCACACACGGGGCATGGCCGAGGGTGGCGGCCATGCCCGTTGTGTCTAGAGGAGTCGGAGACCGTGTATGGGGACCGTGAAGAAAGAGCTCCCTTTAGCGCGGAGCATGTGCTGGCATTGCCAGTCCGACATCGGCGGCGAGTACTTTTGCAACCAGTGCGTCAAGGTCCAGCCGCTGTCGAAAGACATGGACTACTTCACGTGCTTCGGGCTTCCGCGCAAGCTCAATGTCGACACTGCCCAGTTGCAAACCAAGTGTTATGAGCTGAGCCGGGTCTTCCACCCCGACTTCTTCGAGGGCAAGTCGGAAATGGAGCGGGCCGTGAGCCTGGCCAATTCCGCCACCCTGAACCAGGCCTACCGGACGCTCAAGGATCCCATCCAGCGCGTGGAGTACCTCTTGCGGCTGGAGGCCGGGGCCGCCAAGGACATCCCTGGCAAGGCGCCGGCCGACCTCTTCGAGGCGATCCTCGAGATGCAGGAGCACCTCGAAGCGTTCCATGCGGCCAAGGCTGAGAACGACGCCGAGACCCTGGCGCGCGCGGGGGAACTCCTGCGAAGCGCCATGAAGACCCTGGAGGCTAAGCGGGCCGCCCTG
>VBOF01000244.1 GCA_005877855.1 Nitrospirota bacterium
GCGCGAGCTGGTGAACGGCTGGACCGCTGAACCGTCCGTAGCCGATCGGCTCGCGCGACGTGTCTTCGTCCACCCACTCCTCCCCATGGTTTCCATAGGAGAGGATGCCGAACGTGAGAATCGCCCCTTTCAGCATCCCTTCGTGTGTCGCGAGAAGGAGTCGGCTGCAGGCGTCTGTGTGGGATTTGAGGAGGTCGGGGACCTGCGTCATAGTCGGCGGCTGGCCTCGCCGGCCCGGCATGGTACACCCGATCGCCACGTCGAATTTCTCGATCGCGCGCTCCCACGGGCCGTTGGTCAAGAGGTTGCCGATGATGGACGTGCACCCCAGTTCCTCCAGGACCTTGCCTCGCATCCTGTCCCTGGCCAGCCCGTACACTTTGTGCCCGCGGGCCTGAAATGCCTTGGCGAGGTGGCGGCCGATGAAACCGGTCGCCCCGGCGATGAAGATTTTGAGCGGAACAGCCATGGTGTCAGGCTCCGGTTACAGTCATGGAACACGCGGGCGTGAGAGCTCCGACAGCCAGGCCGTCCGTCGCGCCGGTCAGGCACACCAAACGGATCTGATTGCTGAGGTCCTCGTCGGTGGGAACCCCGACCCGGATGTAATTGTCCGTCAGCCCCGTGAAGAGACCGGACCGATGGCGGGCCTCGAACAGTACGGACACCGTCCGGCCGACGAACCGGTGGTAGAACTTCAAGCGCTTGGCGCGGGAGAGCGCGCAGAGTTCTTCGCTGCGGACCTTGACGGTCGGCGAGGGGACCGCTCCGGGCAACTTGGCGGCGGCCGTGCCCCGACGCGGGGAGTAGCTGAACACGTGGAAATAGGCGAAGGGGAGATCGGTCACCAGCGCGCGAGTGTTGGCGAAGGCCGAGTCTGCTTCTCCCGGAAAGCCCACCATGAGATCCGTGCCGAGCCCGAGGTCCGGCACCGTCCGGACCGCCTTCTCGATGAAACGGGCGTACTCCCCAGCGGTGTATCGCCGGTTCATCGCCTGTAAGATGCCATCATCACCGCTCTGCAGGGGCACATGGAGGTAGCGGCACAGCTTCGAAGGCCCGGCCATGCGTTCCAACAGCTCATCGGAGATCGTGGTGGGTTCGATCGAGGAAATGCGGATGCGGTCGAGGCCGGGCACGGCCTCCAGCATGCGGATCACGTCCGCCAGCATGAGTCCCTCGCACCGGTACTGGCCGACGTTGACGCCGGTCACAACCACTTCGCGGTGCCCGCGCGCCACGAGGCCCTCGGCTTCCCGGAGGATGTCGTCCGGGCGGCGGCTGCGTTCGCGCCCACGGGAGAAAGGGATGATGCAGAAAGAGCACATGAAGTTGCAGCCGTCCTGCACCTTTAAATTCGCACGGGTCTCCTGGTATTCTCCAATGCCTTCAATCGTAAAATCGTCGCGGCTGACCGTCCGGGTGTGGAGGACCTCCGGTGCGGAAGGGCGGTCCAGTGAAGTCAGGTAGCGGGGCAACTCCATCTTGTATTGCGTGCCGACAATCAGGTCGATGCCCTCCATCTGTTGCAGGACGTCCACGCCGGTCTGCGCGTAGCAGCCGGTGACGGCCACGAAGGCGTCCGGGGAAGTCCGGCGGATCCTGCGAATCAGACTACGGCAGTCGGCTTCCGCGTTGTCCGTGACGGAACAGGTGTTGACGACCACGAGGTCGGTGGGCTGGCCGAACTCGACCAGCGCGTAGCCGCGGCGTCGGAGTTGATCGCCCAACAGCGCCGTTTCAGCGTGGTTCAGGCGACACCCGATGGTATGAAGCGATGCGCGTGGCATGTACGGGACAGAATTATAGCGGGCGGCTCGGTGACGGTGCAAGGAAGAAGGGTTTGACGTTGCATGGGGAATGAGGCGCAGGAGAAGCATTTAATAGCCGGGCTGGACGAACGAGCGCGTGGGTTCACGCGCATGGTCTCCGTTGAGCCGCAGGGCGAGGCCTTCCGCGCGTCCCTCCAGTACGAAGCGCATGTGGTGGTGAGCGCGGACGCAGACAGTCCATCTGCCGCGCTCGCCGACTTGGCTCGTCGGCTGCACGAACGGGGATACACGCAGCTCAGGAGTCGGTTGACGTTTGCCGGGGGCACCTATCTGGGGAGCCAGGAGCAGTGGGTGGAATACGCCGACCCAGAAAAGGCACCAGAAACAGAAGGAGGATTCGTCGGCCTCGTGCGCCGGATCTTGCGGGTGTTTACGCGCCGGACAGGTGATTAGGCGCCGCTGGTCAGCGGCTTCTTGATTTTCTGCAGCAGGCTTTCGACCGGGATCGTCTCGGACGCTGCGGCGGTTAGCACGCTGATCCGAGCCGCAATCCGGGAGGCGATGTCCATGAAGGCCTTGGCCTGCGGAGAGTCCGGGTTGGCCACGACGAGGGGCAGGCCAATATCTCCGCCAACCCTGATGGCCGGATCGATCGGAACGCGCCCGAGGAAGGGGATGCCGAGCTTTTCGGCGGCCCGCTCTCCGCCGCCGTACGAGAAGATCTCGGTGCGCTCGCCGCACTTGCCGCAGACGTAGTAGCTCATGTTCTCGACGATGCCCAGGATCGGCACGTTCACCTTCTGGAACATGACGAGTCCTTTGCGGGAATCATGCAGCGCGACTTCCTGGGGTGTGGTCACGATGACGGCGCCGGTCAATGGGACCAATTGCGAGATGCTGAGCTGTGCGTCCCCCGTGCCCGGAGGAAGGTCGACCACCAGATAGTCCAGGTCGCCCCAGATCACGTCCCGCAGGAACTGCTGGATGGCAGTGTGGATCATCGGCCCGCGCCAGGTCAGCGGCTGGTCATCTGGAACGAAGAACCCCATGGAGATCAGTTTGACTCCGTGGCTGTAAGCCGGCAGCAGCTTGCCGTCCTGTTGCTCGGGGGGTCGCTCCACGCCCATCATCATCGGGACGTTGGGGCCGTACACGTCGGTATCCATGAGCCCGACCTTCGCGCCTTGCAGGGCCAGACCGACGGCCAGATTGACGGCGACCGTCGTCTTGCCGACGCCGCCCTTTCCGCTGCTAATGGCGATGGTGTTCTTGACGGTCGGGATGAGATTGTCTTTGAGTTGTGAACGACCTTGTTGCACGGTGGCGGTGAAATCCACTTCGACGTTCGTCACGCCGGGGATCGCGCCTACCGCTTTGTCGCAACTGGCCTTGATCTCGGTCTTGAGCGGGCAGGCCGGGGTGGTCAGCACCACGGTGAACTTGACGGCACCCCCCTCGATCTTCAGGTCCTTGACCATGTTGAGGGTGATGAGGTCCTTGTGCAACTCCGGCTCCATCACCGTGCGGAGTCGGTCTATGACTGCTTGTTCCGTCACTGCGGCCATCTCGTATCCTTCCCTAGGGGATTCTTTTCCCACCGCCTCCGCGCACACCTGTGCGTGGCTTCCTGGCACGCGAGCGGTTTTCTTCCTTCACGCCGGGAGCGTGGTCAGTTTACTTGAGCGGCGAATTTCTTCCGGGCTCGTCCCAACAGAGGCATTGGATGTGACCCGCGGTTATTGGCGATCACGGGATCAAGGATTTCTCCGCATGACAGGCACCGCCAGCCCTTAAAGCAAAGATTTCCCGTGTCGTCTAATAGGTCCTCAAATACCTCCTGGGTCATGACGCCCTTGCACCGAGGGCAGTCCATGGGTCCTCCTCCTGTTACCAGACGAACTCTGGTCCCAGAGTGTCCCTGTTTTTCGAACACTGATCGTTTCCCTTGCCGTACCGTATCCGATCAAAATAATCCCGACTAAAACAATCGGAGACCAACTTGGTCGGCAATACATTTATACATATACACTCTGAAAATGAACTTGTCAACCTCATTATTCTTCTAATTTATCAAATAGTTACTTTTTTAGCAGGGGTTCCAGGATGGGCCACGCATTCTGAACAATGACCGCATAGCCAGCCCCGGTCGGATGGATGCCGTCTGCTTGGTTGAGGTGAGCCTTCGCGGCGACTCCTTCAAGAAAAAATGGAATGAACGGAATGCCATAGTGTTTGGCTACGTCTGCATACATAGACTGAAACGCGCGCGTGTACTCGGCCCCGTAATTGGGCGGCAATTTCATCCCGGCGAGGATCACTGTGGCCCCACCGGCCATGAGGCGCTGAATGATCTGCTCGAGGTTGGTGCGCGTTTGGGAGAGATTCAGTCCGCGCAAGCCGTCGTTGGCGCCGAGTTCCAGGATCACGATGTCGGGTTTGCTTTTCAGGATCCAGTCCACCCGGCGCAGTCCGCCGGCCGTCGTCTCGCCGCTGACGCCGGCGTTGACTACGCGATACCGGTAGCCGGAGAGCTGGAGTTTCTCCTGGAGTCGAGCCGGGTAGGCTTCCTCCGGCGAGACGCCGAGCCCTGCCGTCAAGCTGTCGCCGAAGGCCACGAGGACCCGTTCTTCGGGGCGAGGCGCGGCATTGGACGGAGGCGGCGACTTGGTGCCGGGCCGCGCGTCCACGCTCGTGCCCTGAATCTTGGGCGCGGGCTTGCCGAGCTGCTGATCGCAAGACCACAGTCCAGTGCCAAGCAGCGCGACGAGGCAGACGATTCTAAGTACTTGATCCATGCTTCTGTATAATAGGGGGCATGATCGCAATCCGCAACCTCTCCATGCGGCTGGTCAGCGGCGGCCGCGACGTCTCCATCCTTGATGACATCTCGCTCGATGTTCCCGCCAAACAGTTTCTCGCCATCATCGGGCCGTCCGGAAGCGGGAAGTCCACCTTGCTGGGGCTCATCGGCGGCATGGACACTCCCACGTCCGGCACCATCTCCATCGACGGACGGGACATCACGAAGTTGTCAGACGACGAGCTCTCGCGGTTGCGCCTGCAGAGGATCGGCTTTGTGTTTCAGTCGTTCCATTTGATCCCCACCCTGACCGCGCGCGAGAACATTGCGGTTCCGATAGAACTGGCCGGCGATCCCGAGGCCGACGCGAAAGCGGGCGAGTTGCTGCGGGCGATCGGGCTCGAGTCGCGCGGCCATCACTATCCGGTGCAGCTCTCCGGCGGCGAGCAGCAACGGGTGGCCGTCGCGCGGGCGTTCACGCACGATCCGGCTCTGGCGGCCCACGCCGACCGGATCGTCCGGCTCCGTGACGGGCGGATCGCGTCGGACGACCTGCAGCATCGTGCGTCCGGTGCCCGCCCATGACCGCGTTCGTCTCCCGGATGGCCTGGCGGGAGACCCGCGCGGCCTGGCGGCACTTCGCCTATTTCTTCGTCTGCATCGCGGTCGGCGTGGCGGCCCTGGTCGGTGTGGACCTTTTCGCCGCGAACCTGGAACGTGCCATCCAGCGCGAGGCTCGCAGTCTCATGGCCGCCGATGTGGAACTACGGACCACACGGCCGCTGACCTCTGAAGCGCAAGCAATCCTACGCCGACTCGACGGCCGCGGCATTGCCCGCATCCAGGTCAGCGAACTGGTGGCGATGGCCGCGGTGCCCTCCGGGACGCAGCTCGTCGAGCTCAAGGCTGTGGAGCCGGGCTATCCCTTCTACGGGAAGCTGCGGGCCGACCCAGAGGATGCTCTGGCGACGCTGTTCGCCGGCGCCCATGCGCTGGCCGAGGAGACCTTGCTGATCCGGCTCGATTTGAAGGTCGGGGACACGCTCAAGATCGGCCACGCGGAGTTCCGATTCACCGGCGTCCTGAAGAAAGAGCCGGATCGAGCGGCCGGCGCGTTCAGCTTTGGCCCTCGCGTGCTGATTTCCCGCCAGGGCCTGGAGACGACCGGGCTTGTCCAGCCGGGGAGCCGCGTGACGCACCGTCATCTGCTGAAACTGCCCGATGGGCTGAGTTCGAAGGCCGTCCAAGCGGAGTTGGCCGCAACATTTCCGGACAAGACCGTGCGAGTGAGCACGTACCAGGACGCCCAGCCAATGCTGCGACGCTTCCTCCGACAGCTCACGATGTACCTGGGTCTAGTCGGGCTCATTGCGCTCATGGTGGGCGGGATCGGCGTGGCCAGCAGCGTCCGCGCGTTCATGAAAGAGAAGCTCGAGACCATCGCCGTGCTCAAGGCGATCGGCGCCGGATCGAGCGCGATCCTGCGCGTCTACTTGACCCAGACGTTTTTGTTGGGCGCGCTGGGGTGTTTGGCGGGAGCAGTCTTGGGGGCGGCCTTCCAGATCGCCTTGCCTCCGTTGCTGCGGGCCTGGATGCCGATCGAACTGGAGTTCCGCCTGGCCCTGCTGCCGTTCGTGCGTGGCGTAGGCATGGGACTCTTGACGACGATCCTGTTCGCTCTCTGGCCTTTGCTGGAGGTGTCATCGGGGCATTGGCGGCGGCGCTGGCTCTCTTGAACGCGACGGCGTGGCTGGTGGTGCGACTGGCCAGACGAGTCCCACGCTGGCGTTCCTTGGCGTGGAGGCAGGGGCTGGCCAATCTGTATCGTCCCGGCAGCCAAGCCCAGACCGTCCTGGTCTCGGTGGGAGTCGGCGTGATGGTCATCTTGGCGATTCACCTCGTGGAGCGGAACATCTTGTGGGAGATCGGCGAAAACGTGCCTGCCGACTCGCCAACATTCTTCTTCATCGACATCCAGCCGGATCAGCACGACGCGTTCGCGCGCTTGCTTGTGGAGCGCGGTCACACCGACGCGCGGCTCACGCCCCTTGTGCGGTCGAGACTGTCGGCTCTGAACGGGCAGCCGGTTCGCCGGGAATCCTTCGAAGATCGCGAGCATGGCTGGTACTTCACGCGCGAATACGTGCTGACGTTCCTGCACGAGATCCCGAGGGGGAACGCCATCACGAAGGGAGAGTGGTGGGAGGGCGGTGGATCGTCAGGCTTGCCGCGGGTGTCGGTTGAGGAAGAAGCGGCCCGCCGTTTGGGCCTCGACCTCGGCTCGACGGTGGAATTCGACATCCAGGGCGCCAAGGTGTCTGGCAGGATCGCCAGCATCAGGAAAGTGGAGTGGGGGAACATGTCGACGAACTTTTATTTCATCTTCGAGCCTGGCGCGCTGGAGGGCGCACCGATGACGTATGTCGCCACCACCCGGGTGACTCCACAGGAAGAAGTCTCGTTGCAGCGCGCCACGGTCGCCGCCTTCCCCAACGTCTCGGCAATCAATATCCGGGCCGTCCTGGACTCCGTGGCCCAGGTGGTGGACCGGATCAGCCTGGTGATCCGCTTCATGGCGGCGCTCAGCATCCTCGCGGGGGCCGTCGTCCTGGCTGGCGCCTTGGCGGCGACCAGGTTCCGTCGGATCTACGAGGCGATGATCTTCAAGGCCGTGGGCGCCACGCGCCGGACGTTAGCGGCAACCTTCGCCGTGGAGTACGCGTTGCTAGGGGCCGCGGCCGGCGTGATCGGCGCGGGCTTGGCGACGGGGCTGGCCTGGGGCGCCGGACAGTGGATCCTGGACGTGAAATGGCTGTTCCAGCCTGTGGCTTTGATCACGGGGATCGGCGTGACCATCGCGGGGACGGTTCTCGTCGGCTTCCTTTCGACGTACGGCATCCTCGGCCAGAAACCCCTGCCGGTGCTGAGGCGGGAATAGACTGGTGTCCCTATTCAGAAAGGATTAGAGTGTAGGCCCGACGGGAGCAAAGTTGATGACAGATGCATTGGTGATCGTCCTGGCGCTGGTGGCGGGCCTGGCGGTTGGAGCATGGCTCGGATACCTTCTTGCAAAGAGGGAGGAGGCCAAGGCCAAAGATCAATTAGCTGATACGTTCAAAGCGCTGGCTACCGATGCGCTTAGAGGCAACAATGAGACTTTTATAGGCCAAGCGACGCAAGCCTTTAAGACTGTCAAGACAGAAGCCGAAGGAAATCTAGCCCAGCGTCAGCAGGCGATTGAAGGTCTCATTAAGCCGCTTAACGAAGCCCTCCAGCGATACGAAACCCAGATTGCCAATATGGAGCGAGCCCGGCAGTCCGCGTATGGCGGATTGGACCAACATCTTAAGACGCTGGCGCAGGCCCACGAGCGGCTGCAGCAAGAGACCGGCAATCTCGTCAAGGCCCTGCGGGCGCCGCAAGTACGCGGGCAATGGGGGGAGATCACGCTCAAGCGCGTGGCGGAGCTGGCCGGCATGGTTGAGCACTGCGACTTCCGCGAGCAAGAGACCGTGGAAGGAGAGACAGGCCGTTTGCGTCCCGATATGGTTGTCCAGTTGCCGGCCGGCCGCCAGATTGTCGTGGATGCCAAAACGGTACTGGCTGCGTACTTGGAGGCCGTGGAGGCTCAAGACGATGAAGTGCGGCGTGAACGGCTCCGGCAACACGCGACGCAGGTTCGCGCGCGAATGGACCAATTGAGCGCCAAAGCGTACTGGAGTCAATTCGAGCAGGCTCCCGAGTTCGTCGTCTTGTTCCTGCCGGGGGAGCAGTTTCTGGGGGCGGCGCTGGAATATGATCGCACCATCATCGAGGAGGGGTTCGCGAAGAAAGTCGTGATCGCCACGCCCACGACGTTGATCGCGTTGCTGCGGGCCGTGGCCTATGGATGGCGGCAAGAGCAACTGGCGGAGAATGCTCAGGTCATCAGCGCGCTCGGCAAGGATCTGTTTGAACGTATGGCGGTACTGGCGGAGCATCTGGCGGAAGTGGGAGCAGCCCTGAACAAGGGTGTGACTGCCTACAACAAGGCGGTTGGGTCGCTGGAAGCGCGCGTGCTGCCGTCGGCTCGCCGATTCAAGGACCTCGGCGTCGGGTCTGAAAAAGACATCCCGAAACTTGAATCCCTCGAGCAAGCGCCCCGGCCGGTGCCGGAGGTTGATGAATCCAACCAGTGAGGAGGAGTCTTCATGAAAAGCCATTTCCAGATCGCCGGCCATCCCATTCATGTCATGACCGTGGGCGTCCCGATCGGTCTCTACACGGGAGCCTTCGTCGCTGACGCAGTCTACGTCTTGGCACACGACGCGTTCTGGTTCCGCATGGCGTTCTGGTGTATCGCCTTGGGGTTGCTGGGCAACCTGGGGGCGGTATTGACGGGCCTGCCCGATTTCTTCGCCATCAAAAAGGAAGTGCCCCCGGCCTGGAACGCCGCCACGACGCACCTGGTGATCGGTCTCGGGCTCGTGCTGCTCTACGCCATCAACTTCGCCTTGCACAACTGGGGGGATCCGCTCGCTGGGGGGGATTCGATCCTCCCGTTCATCCTGAGCCTGGTCGGCGCGAGTCTGTTGGGCTTGCAAGGGTGGTACGGCGGGGAGCTGGTCTTCCGGCACAAGGTTGGGGTGGAGGAAACGACTGCCGGCGGCCTGCATGACGCGCACCAGAAGCGGAAAGGGGCGCCCTGAAGGGATGCCTCAGGAGGTACTTGCATCTGCCTTTGGGCTTGTGCTAGCGTAGGGTCGCGATTCATCGCTGAAGGGGTCTAGCGATGAAGAGCCGAGAGAGGAAAGACCCCAGCGCGATTGTGCCTTGCAGTAGGGATCTGATCGGAAAGCCTGCCCGGAAAGACGCCGGCGTCTGTGCGCCTTCGGTGCTCCTCTTGCCCCCTTCGTTCCTTACTCCCAAGACAGCGTCGCATCAGTAAAGGAGATACCCGATGGGTACAAAGTTGTATGTGGGTGGCCTGCCTTATTCGACCACCGAGCAGCAGCTTCAGGAGCTCTTCTCACAACAAGGGTCGGTGACGTCGGCCAAGATCATCACGGACCGGTACACCGGCCAGTCACGCGGGTTCGGGTTCGTCGAGATGGCCACGGCGGAGGAGGCCCAGAAGGCGATTACCGCGCTGAATGGGACCCAATTAAATGGCCGGACGATCACCGTGAACGAGGCTAGGCCCCAGGAGAAGCGGCCCGGCGGTGGTGGCGGAGGGGGCGCTGATCGCGGAGGGGGCGCTGATCGCGGAGGGGGAAGACGCTGGTAGGAAGCTGTTCCGATTAGCAGACGACGAGGCGAGACAGGGCAGGGTCGCTCATAGCGACCCTGCCCATTTTTTTGAGAAAACTGGATTCAAAGGGCGATAGCATGGAACAGCCCGCAGCGATCAGCGAGCGGAGTCGCCGCTACGGCATCCGCGAGGGCGCTTTTCAGGCGATCATGGCGGGCGGCGGGGACAACTACCTGTCCGCCTTTGCGCTGCTGCTCCACGCCTCTGCGTTCCAGATCGGTCTGCTCTCGGCCCTGCCCCAGCTCGTGGGGACGTGGGCTCAACTGTTCTCCGTCAAGGTCCTGAACCGGTTCCACCATCGCAAGGCTCTCATTCTGGTCGGGGCGGCGGGCCAGGCGGTGGTCTGGCTCCCCCTGCTCGCGCTGCCACTCGTGTTTCGGGAAGATGCGCCGTGGCTGTTGATCGCCTGCGCCGTCGCCTACGTTGCGATGGGGCACTTTGCCATCCCCGCTTGGAACAGCTTGATCACGGACCTCGTCGATCCTGATCAGCGGGGGGCGTATTTCGGTCACCGAGCTAGGCTTATGACCGTCACCAGCTTTTTCGCCTTGTGCGGGGCCGGTCTGCTGCTCCATGCGGCCGAAGCCTGGGAGAAGCCGTGGGCCGGCTTTGTGATCATCTTCCTGCTGGCGGCGGCCGCGCGCGGCGTCTCCACGAGCTATCTCGCCCGGATCGACGAGTCGACCGAGTCCGTGACGCGCGAAGCCGAGTTCCGCCTGCTGGCGTTCCTGCGGCGGGAGCGCGGATCGAACTTCCAGCGGTTTCTGGTCTTTTCCGGGCTCATGCACGTCAGCGTGCTGATCGCCGGCCCGTACTTCGTGGTGTATCTCCTCCACGATCTCCATTTCACCTACCTGCAATACACGGCGTGGTTGGCCGCCGGCATCCTCGGCCAGTTCCTCACGCTCAAGCCGTGGGGCCTGCTGGGGGACCGCTACGGCAACAAACGCGTGCTGAAGGTGACGGGACTGCTGGTGCCATTTCTCCCGATGCTGTACGTCCTCAGCACGGAGTTTTACTACCTGATCGCAGTCAACTTCGCCGGCGGGGTGATCTGGGCGGGACTGTCGCTGGGCCTGCAGAACTACGTGTTCGACGCCGTCCGTCCTGAGGATCGGGCGAAAGGCGTCGCGGTATGGAATGCCGTGAACGCCCTGGGCTGGTTCCTGGGCGCCATGATCGGAAGCTGGCTGGCGGCTATCGTGCCCTCGGAGCTCGGTCTGCTTGGGTGGCACCTGAGCCTGGTGTCCAACCTACCGTTCGTCTTTTTCATCTCCGGGGTCTGCCGGCTCATCGTCTCGCTGAGCCTGCTGGGCACGTTCCGGGAAACGCGCAGCGTCGAGCCGATCTCGCGCCGCGACTTGGTGGCGGAGCTCCCGTTGATCAAGCCGCTGGCTGACACGTTCGGGGGAGGCGCACGGCGGGAGTAAAACCGTGGTATGATGAGCAGGTGGAGGTGCCGACCATGGCGCACGAGACAATCCTCCTCCACGGTCACATCGTCGACTCCCTGCTGTTGCCCAAGGTCCTGGATCTCGTCCTCCAGTACGGCGGGTCGTTCGAACTCGCCCACATCCGGATTGGAAAGACCCGCGAGGAGCCCTCCGACGCGCGTATCATCGTCCATGCCGAGTCCCCCGAACGGCTGGCGCAGATCATCGCGGCGGTCCAGTCGCACGGCGCGGCGGTCGAGAAGGAAGCAGACTGCCAATGGGAGGAGGCTGCAGCCGACGGCGTCTTCCCGGACGACTTCTACGTCACGACCCACCTGCCGACCGAGGTGCGCGTGCACGGCAAGTGGGTGCAGGTGAAGGGCATCGAGATGGATCTCGGCATCCGGCTCGATCGGAATGACCAGGCCCCGTGTACGGTGCCGATGGCCGAAGTCCGCAAGGGGGATCGGATCATCATCGGACACGAAGGGGTCCGGGTGACCCCGCTGGAGCGGCCGGCGCAACTCGACGTGTTCGGGTTTATGGGCGCCCCGATCTCCTCCGAGCGGCCCCACGGTCACCTCATCGCCGGTATCGCGCGCCGTATGCAGGCGTTACGAAAAAGTGAGGCCAAGATCCTCCTGGCCGGCGGCCCCGCCATCATCCATGGCGGAGGTCGCGAGCCCCTGGCGTGGCTGATCGACGCGGGCTACATCCACGTGCTCTTCTGCGGCAACGCGCTGGCCGCGCATGACATGGAGGCCCACCTCTACGGCACGTCGCTGGGGCTTCATCTTGAAGGTGGATCGCTGGCCCATCACGGCCACGAGCACCATCTGCGGACGATCAACCGCATCCGGGCCATCGGAAGTATCGAGGAAGCGGTGCGTCAGGGAGTCATCACGACCGGGATCATGGCCGCCTGCGTGCGGCGCGGGGTGAAGGTTGTGATGGCCGGTACAATCCGGGACGACGGGCCGCTGCCCAGTGTGATCACGGATTCGGTCCAGGCGCAGGCCGCGATGCGCGCCGCCCTGCCCGGTGTCGAACTGGCCCTGCTCGTGGCCTCGACGCTGCACGCGGTCGCGACCGGCAACTTGTTGCCCGCGTCGGTGCCGACGGTCTGCGTGGACGTGAACCCGGCGGTGCCCACCAAGTTGGCCGACCGCGGAAGCTTGCAGGCCATCGGTCTGGTGATGGACGCCGCGTCGTTCCTCCGGGAACTGGCGCGCCAATTGGGGTGGAAAGAATGAGCCGCTTGCTGGTGTGCTCACCTGATCATTACCAGATCGCTTACGAGATCAATCCCTGGATGAGTGTGAAGCGAGGGGCCGATCCCACGGTGGCGCGCGTGCAGTGGACGGCCCTGGTGGCGATGCTGGAGAAGAACTGCGGCGCGACGCTCGAGCGCATCGAGCCGGTGGCGGGCCTGCCGGATATGGTCTTTACCGCCAATGCCGGGGTCGTGGCGGGGCGCACTGTGGTCCTCAGCCAGTTTCGCTATAAGGAGCGGCGACCAGAGGAAACGCAGTTCGAGCGGTGGTTCGAGTCGCGCGGCTACCAGGTCAAGCGACTGCCGCCGGGTCTCTACTTTGAAGGAGCAGGAGACATGTTAGGGACCAGGGACACGTGGTTCGGAGGCTATCTCCAGCGGTCCGACATCCACGCGTTCCGCTACGTCGGAGAGTTCCTGGGACGAGAGATCCTGCCGTTGGAGCTCGTGGACCCGCGGTTCTACCACCTGGATACCTGCTTTTGCCCGTTGTCAGGAGGCGAGGTGATCTGGTTTCCTGGCGCGTTCGACCGCTACGGACAAGCCGCGATCATGGATCGCATCCCCGCCGCGAAAAGGATCGCGGTTTCGGAAGAGGAGGCGGTGCGGTTCGCCTGCAATGCGGTCTGTATCGGAAAACATGTCGTCATCCCGGAGGGCAGTCCTGTCACGATGGGGAGGTTGGAGCAACTGGGGTATGCGCCGCACACGGTGGGGCTGTCCGAATTCATCAAGTCCGGCGGGGCGGCGAAGTGCCTGACCCTTGCCCTGGACTGACGCCGCGCGATCACGCGGCGTGAGTGACGGGCCGGCGGTGCAGGCCCATCCAGAACCCTTCCAGATAATCTAGCACCGCTGTCACTCCCCGGCGAAAGTCGTCCCGTTCCCGTTCCGCCATCTTGCCGAGTCCGCCAGCCGCGCCGCCGTCTACGGCCGCCACCGCCTTCTTCATGGCGTCTTCGTGCGTCACTTCGAGATCGCGGTGGAAGGTGAAATACGTCATGTCCATCTGGGGGTAGCGGGAGGCCTGCAACACTTTAAGGCCCGGGATCAGGTGGTCCCACATCGTGATCGCCATGTTTTCCAGCCCGAACGAGGCGCCGAGCGCTGTGGCGTGATTGCCGCTGCTGTAGAGCTGCTCCATCCCGTCGATGTAGGCGCGCGTCGACGGCAACATGGGGCGGGTCAGGGCCTCATGCACATCCATGCCGACCGAACGCAGGAAGTCCCGGTAGAGCAGCTCGTGCCGGTTCTTTGGCCGGCCGTCTCCCAATTCTGAGTACAGGACCGTGGTGAGTTCATCGGCCACGGCCTCGTCCTCAGTGTTGACGAGCTGGGCGACCAGAATTTTCGGGAAGAACCGGGCGAAGTTGTAAAACTCGACGGCAAAACGCCGGAACTCCTCGTCGGTCAGCGCGCCGGTTTTGAAGCGATCGAGATAGGGATTGTTGATGGCGCCATGGCGAAGAACCAAGGCCCGCATCTCGTCACAGAAGGTCATGGCAAACCTCCTTGCTGGCCGTGTTAACCCCTCAACTGATTTACAGTATAAGATGTTATTATCATTCATGCAACAAAATTTTATTTCTAAATAAATATTATATTTTCAAGTACTTATAATAGATATCTCGATCATCTCATCACTTCAAAGCCTTACAAAGTTCCCACGATAATATAAAAGTTATATTGCATGATAGAAGTTTTCTGTTATACTGGAACCGATCTTTGGGGAGGAGCGGAGGCAAGACCATGCTGGAGATTACCCGGTACGTCGAAGAGCTCAAGGAGCGCCTGCACCTCAAAAGCGACTACGCGCTGGCCCACAAGCTCGGCATCACGCAGCCCGAAGCCAACCACATCCGTCGAGGCCTGAAAGTCCCCAGGGAGGAGCTGTGCATCAAGATGGCCAAGCTGCTGGGGAAGAATCCGGTCGAGTTGATGCTGGTGGCGCAGAAGGACCGGGCTCCAGTGGAGGCGAAGGAATACTGGGAACTGGCCAGGACGGCCGTGGACGTCATGCTGCATGTCCCGTCGCATCCGCGCTACCTCCCGCGGAAGGTCGAAGCCATCGGGAAAGAGCTTCGACAGATGGAAGCGCAGTGCCTGCTCTATGAGAACGCAGCAGCGGAGACCGAACCGGTCCGTTTGATGGAAACCGTCGAGCGCACTGTGGATGCCTTGATGGAGTACTGGAATCTCTGGAAACAGGGCGAGCCGCTCTATCCCAACTACCTTCTGGCCAACAAGGAGGCGGTGCATCGGGGCGTGACGATCCGGCGTCTGCTGGTGATCGCCGCCGAGCAGGCGGCTTCGAATGCCATCATGGACGACGCGATCCAGGTGATGGATGACCAACGGCAGTCCGGCATCCAGATTTTTTACGCTTTCCGAGAGGAGCTCATGAAGTCCGTGACGTATCAGCGACTCATCCAGGCGTTTAAACGTCACGGCTCGGCGGCTGAGATCAATGCAGCCGTGTTCGACAACGAGATCATGGTGATGGCGCGGGCCTACGAACGGGTCCCGCTGGGGCTGACGGGAGGCAGGGTCATCACGCGGATCAGCCAACAGGAGATCACCTGGAAACCTCATGTGATTGAGGAACTCAGTCCGGCGCCCTTGTTCGATATGACGCGGTATGTCCGAGAGTATGCAGGCCCCGAGCTATTCAAGGCGGATCTGGCTCGCCTTCGCCTTGAGTCGCGGGAAGGGGTGGGCGGCTGCGAAGGCGGAGCCCGTCTCGGCGCATCGGTGGCGGGCGGGTGAACACGGGAAGGGGCGCGTCCACCGGGACAGGAGCCTGTCTCGGCAGGCTCGG
>VBOF01000333.1 GCA_005877855.1 Nitrospirota bacterium
GATGGTTTTGATTACGCACGAGCCTGGCAGCCAAGGTTTTGTTTCCTCCTGGGAGGTGCTGGAGGCAACGGGGTTCTTCTCCGAAGTACTTTTCTACAGAGTATCCCTCACCCCAATGAAACACTTGTTCAGCTATCTGAAGATGGCGATGCGGATTCGTAAGCTCCAAGTGGACACCCTTTTTTATTTGGCTCCTATTCCAAGATTCCCCAGGCAAGTAGGACGCGATCGGCTCTTCTTTCAGACCATCTGCGGGATCCAACAGTGCTACGGTATGGAACCCAAGGAAGACACGCGAAGTCTCCGTTCTGGTGAAGGGCGTCTGGCTGTCTTACCCTCTGAAATTGATCGCCTGCTCTCCGTCGTGGGAGACGCGGGCCTTGCCATTCTGGAGAAAGGCAAGGCAGTGCTGAAAGTGCCTATCGGGGAGAGCGAGCGGGCCAACGTGAGTGCACGCTGGCAGGTGGCGAAGTTTCCTCCAGGGTGTCCCATCATCGGCTTGGGGCCGGGATCGAAGATGCCGGCCAAACGCTGGCCTTTGGAACGGTTCATAGAGACGGTGAAACGATTGTGCCGTTCATTACCGGCGGTTCATTTCATAGTTTTGGGAGGCCCTGAAGATCGCGAATTGGGCGCCAGGCTCATCGCGATGATCGGGCCACAAGTCGTCAACTGGGCCGGCAGCCTCTCTGTTTTAGAATCAGCCGAGGCGCTCAGGCGATGCACGCTGTACCTGGGGAACGATACAGGGACCATGCACTTAGCCGCTGCGGTAGGCACCAGATGCATCGCAATATTTTCCGCGCGAGATCATCCCGGCAAATGGTATCCGTATGGGCAAGGACATGTTGTGATTCGTAAGCATGTTCCTTGCGAGGGGTGTTATCTGACTGTGTGCGAAGAACATCGGATGGCATGTCTGATGGAGATCAACGTTGAGGAAGTGTGTCAAGCCGTTCTGTCGGATCATAACGTTGCGCCCCTTGCGAATTTAAGATCATGAGGGTTCTTCACGTCATCCCAGCCCTCAGTCAGTATTATGGAGGACCGGTGAAGGCCGTTTTCGGAATGTGCCAGGCCTTGAATCAAGCTGGTGTCCAAGCGGATATCGCTTCTACGGATGCAGATGTGCAGGGAAATCTGGATATCCCATTGGGCATTCCATTTCAAATGGAAGGGACAACGGTCTATTGTTTTAGATGCTCTCTACTGCGCAAGTACGGCTTTTCGCCAGGACTCACCGGCTGGATAAGAAGAAACCTTAGAAACTACGATCTGGTGCATGTTCATGCATTTTTCTCTTATGTGCCTGTACCCCTTGTCTACTACGCCAAGAAATACAAAGTGCCTTACATTATCCGTCCAAGCGGTGAGCTGAGCTCATGGTCTTTGAAGAAAGGCCGAATTAAAAAGGAGCTGTATTTGTCACTTATCGGGAGACGCTGCTTAAATGCTGCCACAGCACTGCATTTGACCTCTGAAGACGAGCGGGTTGCAGCTCGGCGCTTAGCTCCCGGGACACCATGCATCGTCATCCCGCTAGGGACAGATACGTTTACGGAAGAGGAGTTTCCGACGCGCGGGGGATTCAGGAAGAAATATCCGATGCTGGATCATAAGCTACTTATTGTTTTCCTTTCGCGGTTGGATCATAAAAAGGGACTTGATCGACTCCTGTCAGCCATCAGTGCCCTAGCAATGAGGCGACACAATTTTGCTGTGGTTGTTGCAGGATCGGGAGAGAGGGAATACGAAGATCAAGTCCACGACCTTGTCCTCGCGCATGGTTTGAAGGAGAAGGTCATTTTTACCGGATTTGTGCAAGGGCAGGACAAGATAGATTTGCTTCGCGATGCCGATGTTTTTGTACTGCCGTCATACGATGAAAATTTCGGAATAGCAGTCATCGAAGCGATGGCGGTCGGGGTTCCTGTTGTCATCTCAAATAATGTCGGTATCCATCATGCGGTAACCGAGTATGGCGCGGGTCTTGTGACGTCGTGTGAGTCTGGAGAAATAGCGCATGCGCTGTGCACGTTGCTAGAGGACGAACCGCTTCGGCGCATGATGGGTCAAAATGCCAAGACATTAGTTCAGAAACAGTTCGCCTGGGGTAGAGTTGCCAGCGAATTGGTCGAACTGTATCAGTCAGTACTATCTGGACAACGGTGACATTTATTCGATTGGTGAGTCTGTTGTGGAGAATGAGATGAACGAGATCGTGTGGGCGTCGCCGCTTCGTTATTTCACTCGTTGTACCTTTCCATACGGCGATGATGCGATCCAGAGCTTAGTTCCTGATTCTACTGAGCGCCTACTGGATTTTGGCTGCGGTAAAGGAGAATTTTTGAGTCGAGTCAAAGGAGTGACAGAGCGTTATGGCTGTGACCTTGATCCGCATATTATAGAAATAGCGAAGCATGTGATGCCTAATGGGGTCTTTTTCACTGTTGGGTTAGACGGCAAAATTCCGTTTCCTGATGGCTGGTTCGATGTTGTTACGTTATTGAGTGTGCTGGAACATGTCCCGGACGA
>VBOF01000245.1 GCA_005877855.1 Nitrospirota bacterium
ATGCATTTGTGCGGGTCGGGGACGAGGTGCTGGTGATCGCGGAAAAGCTGGTGGATGCGGTCGCCAAGGCCTGCGGCCTTTCCAGGTACGACGTGCTGGGAGTTAGGAAGGGCCAGATGCAGTTGGGCGGGTTCGAGGGCTTGCGCTGCCGCCGCCCGGCGTCGGAGGGCACTTCGCCGATCCTGCTCGGCGAATTCGTCACCCTGGAGCAAGGGACAGGGTGCGTACACATCGCGCCGGGGCACGGCCAGGAAGACTACGAGCTGGCGCTCAAGTACAACGACCCGCGCTATCAAGCCGAGATCCAGGCGCCGCTGGAAGTCCTGGCGCCTGTGGACGATCAGGGTCGGTTCACGGACGAAGCCCCGGAATGGCAGGGGAAGACCGTCTTCGAGGCAAACCCGCTGATCGTGCAGAAGCTCAAGGCGTCGGGCGTCTTGCTCGGAGAGGGGACCCTTACGCACACTTACCCGCATTGCTGGCGGTGCAAGAATCCCGTGATCTTCCGCGCCACCGATCAGTGGTTCGTCTCGATGGAAAAGAACGATCTCCGAACGAAAGCACTTGAGCAGATCGACATAGTAAGATGGCTCCCGCCTCGCGGCCGCGACCGCATCTACGGCATGATCCAGAACCGGCCGGACTGGTGCCTCTCCCGCCAGCGTGTGTGGGGCGTGCCGATCCCGGGATTCGCGTGCCAGGGATGCGGCCAGGTTCTCATCACGCCGGCAATCGTCGAGCATGTCGCCAAGCTGGTCGAGCAGCACGGCACCGATGTCTGGTTCGAACGGGAGGCTGCTGATCTATTGCCGGCTGGCACGACCTGCCCGAAGTGCGGCGGGCTGGACTTCGACAAAGAGCGGGACATCCTGGATGTCTGGTTCGAGTCCGGGGTGAGCCACGCGGCGGTCCTCAAGCCGCGGGGCAAGGCGGCCGGGCAGGACTGGTGGCCGGCCGATCTCTACCTGGAAGGCTCCGACCAGCACCGCGGCTGGTTCCATAGCACGCTGCTGGCCGGGATCACCACCGACGGGCGCGCGCCTTACAAGGCGGTGCTCACGCACGGCTTCGTGCTCGATGGCGAAGGCAACAAGATGTCGAAATCGGCCGGCAACGTCGTGGCGCCACAGGAAGTCATCAAGCAGTCTGGGGCGGAGATCCTGCGCCTTTGGGTGGCCGGTCAGGATTATCAAGAAGATGTCCGGATATCCCAGACGATTCTGACGCAGCTTGGAGAGGTTTATCGGAAAGTACGCAACACAACTCGATTTCTACTCAGCAACTTGGCTGATTACGATCCGAATCGCAACGCCTTGCCTGACGAGTCTCTATCCGAGTTGGACCGGTGGGCCTTGTTGCGGCTCCATCGACTGATCGACTGCGTGCGTCACAACTATCAGGAGTTTGATTTCAGGCAGATCTTTCACGAGTTGGATTACTTCTGCGCAGTAGACATGAGCGCGATTTACTTCGATGTGCTGAAGGACCGGCTCTATACCTACCGTCAGGATGCTCCCGCGCGCCGGGCTTCCCAGCGAGTGCTCCACGAAACCTTGCTGGCAATGGCGAAGTTGATGGCGCCGATCTTGTCATTCACGGCTGAAGAAATCTGGCAAAGCATTCCCGAGCAACAGCGGGAAGCGCCCAGCGTCCATCTGACGCAGTTTCCGAAGGCGGACCCGCGGTATAAGGACGTGCAGTTGGAGAAACGCTGGGAGCGGTTGTTGCATATCAGGACTGTCGTGCAGGCGGGGTTGGAGATGCAGCGTCGGGAAAAACTCATCGGAGCGCCGCTGGAAGCCAAGGTTAGACTCTCCGCTAGTCCGGAAACTTACACGTTTCTGGAACGCTATGAGCAGGACTTGCCGGCGCTCTTCATCGTCTCACAGGTCGAGCTCCGTGAGGTAGCAGAGGTCCCAACAGAGGGGCACCTGTTGAGTGATGCTTCTGGGTTCGCCGTGGACGTGCTCAAGGCCGACGGCACGAAGTGTGCCCGCTGCTGGCGCTACCAGACCAGTGTTGGCGCGAATGCGGCCCACCCGGAGCTCTGCGACCGTTGCGTCGAGGCGATATCTTGATGGGCATCGGTCTTGGGCACAAGCGGCACCTGGGCCTGATGCTGCTGATCGTGTCCTCCGTGATCGTCCTCGACCAGATCTCCAAATGGTCGATCACCAGCACGATGCGGCTGCACGAATCCATCTCCGTGATCCACGACCTCTTCAACATCACGTACATCAGAAACTCCGGCGCGGCGTTCGGCATCCTGGCCGGCAGCCATGCCGGGTTCCGCCTGGTGTTCTTCGGGCTGACCTCGGTCCTGGCCCTCGCCCTGCTCGGCACGATCTACGTGCGGCTGTCGCCCGCCGATTGGGTCGGCCAAGTCAGCGTGTCGGCGATCTTCGGCGGGGCCGTCGGCAATCTCATCGACCGCATCCGCTCCGGCGAAGTCATCGACTTTCTCGACTTCTCGCTTCTGGGCCATCACTGGCCCGCCTTCAACGTGGCGGACGCGGCGATCACCGTGGGCGTGGCTTTCCTGATCATGCACTTCTTCAGGCACAAGTCTGAACATCAACGCTGAATGGTGAATGATGAACGATGAATGGTGGCTGCAATTCAGAGGAACGGAGCGATGGCTGGGAATGATGGACGCGACTTAAGTGTTCGGACGAAGGCCTTCGCCTTGCGAACTATTCACCTTTACTCTTCTCTTCCTCAGAAGCCAGAGGCACAAGTGTTGGGCAAGCAGCTTCTAAGGAGCGGAACTTCGGTGGGCGCCCATTATCGAGAAGCGACGAGAGCCAGATCGACTGCTGAGTTTGTGAGTAAGATCGAGGGAGGATTGCAGGAACTGGAGGAGACGACCTACTGGCTTGAGCTTCTGGCTGAAAGCGGGATTGTCCCTGCGTCTCAGCTCCATGACCTGCGTCAGGAGGCAAATGAGTTAACAGCGATCTTGGTATCTTCCGTCAAGACCGCAAAAAGACAGCGATGAACGCAGAAGTATGAATGATGAACCGTTGTCTTCAGATCAGAATTCATCGTTCAGCGTTCCTACTTCATCATTGTCTTCTGACAGTTCATCGTTCAGCGTTCCTACTTCATCGTTCAACGTGACCCGCCGCGTGACCGTCTCCGCGGGCGAGGCCCCCAAACGCCTCGACATTTTCCTCAGCACCCACACCACTGGCCTTTCTCGCGCCGCCGCCCAGCGCCTGATCGAGCAGGGCGTCGTCACAGTCAACGGGAGACCGGCCAAACCCTCGCTCAAAATCAAGCCGGGCGATGCGATCGAGTGGGACATACCGCAGCCGACTCCGCTTGAGATCGTCGGCGAGCCGATCCCATTGGAGATCCTGTTCGAGGACGAGCACCTGCTCATCCTCAACAAGTCGGCGGGCCTCGTGGCGCATCCGGCCCCAGGTCACTGGAGCGGGACGCTGGTGAACGCGCTCCTACACCACTTCCGGACGGAAGGGACAGGCGGGCTCGCGAGCATCGGCGGGCGCGAGCGGCCCGGCCTCGTCCACCGGCTGGACAAGGGCACGAGCGGCGTGATGGTGATCGCCAAAACCGACGCGGCGCATCAGGGCCTCTCGAAGCAGTTCAAGGCCCACACCATCCATCGTGTCTACCTGGCGCTGGTCAGGGGGGCGGTGAAGGGCAAGATGGGCCGCGTCGAGCTGGCCATCGGACGCGACACCAAGGACCGGAAGAAGTTCTCGGCCCGGACGGCCTCGCCGCGCGACGCGGTCACGGAGTTCCAAGTCGTGGAGCGCTTCGGGGCGAAGAGATCGGGCGATGAGGCCACTCTTGTGGAGGTACATCCCCGGACAGGCCGCACACATCAGATCCGGGTCCACCTGGTCTCGCTCGGCCATCCCGTCCTGGGCGATGAGACCTACGGCGGGCGCAAGGTCTGCGCGATCGGCGACTTGGCCATCGAGCGGCCGATGCTGCATGCCCGGACGCTCGGCTTCACCCATCCCGCGACCGGCAAGTCCCTCGAATACACGGTCCCGCCCCCGGCGGACATGGAAGAATTGTTAGGGATGTTGCGGCACGCATCATTGCCCAAATAATCCCTTGAGTATGTCTTTTCCTTTGTCGGCGCCGGCGCCGCCTGAGGGAGTGCCCTTGCCTTTCAGGAGCTCACCCAGTTTCTCCTTGATCTGTTCCTTGAACTGCTCCTGCGCTTTGGCGCCGACGGCCTTGGTGTCGAGACCGTACGAAGGCGCCTGCGTGGTGCCGGTGATGACCAGCGGCACCGATAGCCGGCCTCCTGCCATCGCGAACTTGGCGGTCGGGGAGGCGCCGGCAATGCGGTTGCTGAGAGCTTCCGAGAGGTTGAGCGTGGCTTTGAGATTGAGTGTCTTGTCGAACCCGAGCGTGCCGGTTGCGGTGGCTTGGAAGTCGTGGCTGTCCATGAGCAATCTCTCGAAGGTGATGACGCCCTGCTCGATGGCAAGGTTGCCTTCGATGGTCGAGAACACCGTGGCGTTGGCCGCATCCGGCGCGACCCCGATTGGCTTCAGGAGGGCCGTCGCTTCCTTGAGAATATTGACGCCCTCGATCTTCCCCTCCTTGATCTGGAAACGTCCGGGGCCTTCCAGCGTCTTGCCAAGGTCGGGGAGGGCGAGGCCTGTCCCACGCAAGGAGAGATCCAAAGCAGCGACGCCGCTGATCGACGCCTTGTCGGTGCCGACTGCCTCCATGACCGGGCCGAGCTGAATGCCGTGCAACTCCACGTTGCCGTCGAACGGCGGCCTGGGCAAGCCGTACGTCAGCCCGCCCCGCGCCGTCAACTGCCCGCCGAACAGGTTGACTGACAGGCTCTGCAGGCGGGCTTGCGGGCCGTTGACTGTTACGGCGAGCTTCAGCTCCTTGGCCTCGAAGGGTTTTTTCAGCGGCAGCGCGACGGGCAGGTCGGCGGTGTTGATCGACGGCGAAGTGACCGCGAGCTTGAGGTCCCCGCGGATGGCGTTTCCCCTGACGGACAGGGCGATTTTCCCCAGGCCGATGATCAAGTCGATCATCTCGATGTCCAGCGACTCTTTGAGGGGCCCGGCCTTGCCGTCGATTGTGATCGGGAGGTTTTGCGGCTGGACGCTGGCGGCCACGTGAATGGTCGGTGTCTTGCCCAGCCCCATATCTTTGAGCAGCACCTCGATGTTCTGCAGCACGTGCTCGGCAGGCTTGGCGGGGGCCTGATCGCGGTACGTGAGTTTCCCACCGGTCACCGCGAGGCGATCTACTAGCAGCAACGCCAGTGCCCGCAGCGGTCCTTCAGCCGCCGGGGGGTCCGGCTCGTTTGCCTTCGGCGCCCAGAGGCCTTTTTTGCCCAACGTGGACAGGTTGGTGATGCCCTGTGCGTTCTTGATAATGGTGATGACCGGGTCGCGGAGGTTGATCTCCTCGACCTCGACGCGCCTGCTCAGCAGGGGGCCCAGCTTGACGCCGATGTCCAGGGAGGTGAGGGACGCGAACGGCCCGGCACGGAAGGCCGGGTCGTCCAGCACGATGAAGCCGGCCACGCGCACGCCGACCCTCGGGAAGATCGTGAGGCGGATGTCTTTCAACTCGATTTTCCGGTTCAAGGCCTCTTCCACGATGGGGCGGTACTGTGCCTGGTACCGATTTAAATCGACCAAAAACGGCAGGAGAATGATCAGGGCGACCAGCAGGAAGAGTACCAGGGCGGCCCCTACAAGGAGCTTCTTCATGTGCGTCATGCCCCTTTCAGGCGGGCAGGTTAGCGGCTTTGCAGAAGGCGGTTCGGAGCTCCGCGTAGGTCTGCGTGACGGGGAACTCCGGGAACTCCTTGGCGATGTTGGGGGGCGGGCGGAAGAAGATGCCGGCGTCGGCGGCTTTGAGCATGCTGGTGTCATTGTAGGAGTCGCCGGCTGCGACCACGTGGAAGTTGAGAGCCTTAAGGGCACGCACCGAGGCCAGTTTCTGATCGGACAAGCGCAGGTGGTAGTCGACGATCCGCCCGTCCGGCGTGACCTCCAGGGTGTTGCAGAAGAGCGTCGGGTAGTCGAGCCGTTTCATCAGGGGCGCGGCGAACTGCTCGAAGGTGTCCGAGAGGATGATCACCTGGCAGCGAGCCCGCAGCCACGCCAGGAAGTCCTTCGCGCCGTCCAGCGGCGTCATCGTGGCGATCACCCTCTGGATGTCCTTCAGCGTGAGCTTGCGCTCCTCCAGGATCTTCAACCGCCGCTTCATCAGCGCATCATAGTTAGGCTCGTCCCGCGTCGTCAGGCGCAGCTCGGGGATCTTCGTCTTCTCGGCAACGTTGACCCAGATCTCGGGGGTCAGGACCCCTTCCATGTCCAGGCACGCGATGACGGGTTTGATCGGCAAGGAGGAGGTCCTCAGGCCATTCCATTCGCAGGAGAGTCCAGCACCTCGCGCACCTTGCGCGCAAGCGTCTGCGGCGTAAAGGGCTTCTGCAGAAACGCGATGCCTGGGTCCAGCTCCCCATTATGGACCAGAGCCTTGTCGGTGAAGCCCGACATAAAGAGGACTTTCATGTTGGGACGCAAGGGCTTCAGACGATCCGCCACCTCGCGCCCGCTCATCTCTGGCATCACCATATCGGTAACCATCAAATGGATCAGTCCCTCGTGCTGCCCGGAGAGAAGAAAGGCGTCTTTCCCCTGCGCCGCATCCAGCACCGTGTATCCCTGGATTTGGAGAATCGTCTTCGCTAAGGTCCGAACCCCGGCTTCGTCCTCCACCAGCAGGATGGTCTCCGAGCCGCGCGGCAACGGCTCTCGGGCTTCCTCTGGTTCTACTGTCTCAGGGGCCTTTCTAATCCTTGGCAGATAGATCCTGAACGTGGTACCGCGCCCAGGTTCACTGTACACCCCAATGTTGCCGCCGCTCTGTTTCACGATCCCATAGACCGTGGAGAGCCCAAGCCCCGTGCCCTTGCCCTCCTCTTTGGTGGTGAAGAAAGGCTCGAAGATACGCGCCTGGGTCTGCTTGTCCATCCCGCATCCGTTATCGCTGACGGCGAGCATGACGTAGCGGCCAGGGCTGACACCGACATGCCTTCGGGCATAATCCGTGTCCAGCACGACATCCGCCGTCTCGATCGTGAGACGGCCCCCATCGGGCATGGCATCGCGACCATTCACTACCAGGTTCATCAGGACCTGCTCGAGCTGCCCTGGGTCGGCCTTCACAGATGCCAAACCTGGGCTGAGAATCGTCAGGAGATCAATATCCTCACCGATCACCCGCTGCAGCATCGTGTCCATGTTGGCAACCACGGCATTGAGATCCAGAACTTTGGATTGAAGGACTTGCTGGCGG
>VBOF01000246.1 GCA_005877855.1 Nitrospirota bacterium
CTTCTGTGTTGCGCAGCGGGAACTTAGAAACAATGCTGGTGTGAAGTTCGTCCTGGTGGCGGGCGACTTCCTCGAATTCCAGCGCCACGCCGGCTTGGAGCACCTTGAGATCGTTCGCGCGAAACGCGGCTGCCTGCTCTGGCGGAAAAATTTCGTCGTCTGTCTTGCCCATGATTTGCCCAGAGGTTAAAGAGGTAAGCTTTGCAAACTGGGCATTGACGTACAAGTAGCGGCCCTCGGTGTCCTTGAGAAAGATGATCGCTGGACTGTTGTCTAAAATCGCCTGAAGACGCGTCTCGCTTTCCTGTAGCGCCTCTTCCGCCTTCCGGCGCTTCCGGCGGCTCTCTGCTTCACGCAACTCCCGCTCAATGGCGGGGATTAGCCGCTTGAGATTCCCTTTCAAAAGGTAGTCATGGGCTCCGGCTTTCATGTTGGCCACCGCAGTTTCCTCTTTGATCGTGCCGGAGACGATAATGAACGGCAGGTCATGTCCCCGTTCTTTCAGCAGCGCCAGTGCGGCCATTGAATTGAAGTTCGTAATGCTGTAGTCGGCAATCACCATGTCCCACTGTTGTCGAGCAAGAGCTTGCTCCAACGTGGCGGCAGAATCCACGCGTTCGTGCATCGGGTCGTAGCCGCCACGTCGCAGTTCATGCAACAGCAACTGGGTATCGTCTTCGGAATCCTCGACGATCAGGACGCGAAGGGGTCTGCTCATTTAGGTTCTCTCGGGATGGGCGGAGGTTCGTTCATGAGCAACCAATATAGCCCGAGCTGCCGCACGGCCTCGGTGAACTGCTCAAAGTTCACCGGCTTGACG
>VBOF01000334.1 GCA_005877855.1 Nitrospirota bacterium
GTGGATCGACGAGTGTGACTCAGGTGTGCCAGCCGGCCCGTTCAGGCGCGGGCCTTCGAATACGCCCCAAACAGCTGGCCAACCAGCGTCGCGAAGGGCATGTCGATGGAGGCATAAAGGTCCATAGCCTTCGGACTTGCGTTATCTCCCAGCATCTCCACCGCGATCGTCGCATAGTCAGTGACAATCACGCCGGCTTGCAGCATGCGCAGGATGCCGGTAATACGTTTGGTCTCACTGAAGGTCCCGGAGGCGTCGATCGCCGCGTATACGTCATACCCGGCAGCCGTCGCCGAGATCGCGGGGAAGGCCAGGCAGACCTCGATCGAGATCGCAGCAATAATGAGCTTCTTGCGACCGGTCGCTGCGATGGCCTTCACGATGCGCGGTTCGTCCCAGGCGTTCACTGTGGTGCGGTCGATAATCTCGACGCCGGACAAAACCTCGGTCAGCTCGGGAATCGTCGGCCCCCAGAGGCTGTCGCGTGAGGTTGTGGTGACTATGGTGGGAATGCCAAGCACTTTAGCCGCCTTCGCCAGCCCCACTACGTTGTGCTTGAGCTGCGCGATGTCGATGTCCCGGATTCCCGTGAACAGGCCGAGCTGATGGTCGACGAGCAGCAGCGCCGCGTTATCTGCTGTTAATCGGTCATAAAAACGATTGTGGATTTTGGTTTCCATGACTTGCCTCCTCTATGTTACCTGTTGTTGGAATCGGCTCCCCGGCCAGGACTCGAACCTGGCTTACCGATAAGACCGGCTACGGTGATCGGCAGCCGTCATGTACACGATTTTGTCCGTCTCGTCGATTTCGTAAAAGAACCGCCAGGCGCCGATCCTGCATCGCCAGGTCGGCGGGCTCCAGTTCTTGAGTCGTTTAATGTTAGGGCCATGGTGTGGCTCGGTTCGGAGTTGAGGGTACACGTGCTCCCGCAGCTTCTCTTCGATTCGGCTCAGTCCTGATCGTCCGAGTTGCGCAAGGTCTTGTTGAAACGTCTCCGTCTCAAAGACGCGGTACCTATCCAATCAGGGTCCCCTTTTTCCGCTTCGCCTCCTGGGACCCTTTTCGCAGGCGCTCAACCAGCCGCTCATTGGCCAGGATCTCGGCCATCTCCGAGTCGTCCACGAAGGCGGATTCCTGGATGTGCGCCTTGACCGCCGTTTCGATGAAATTCGCCAGCGAGCGGTTCTCCGCCTTGGCCCGTTTCGCAAACGCGGAGTAAGTCTTGTCGTCGATTCGAATGGTCAACGTCTTAGGCATGGATCGTCCTCCATGGTCATTATTCTATTTCATTCAGAATGAATAATCAAGCAGCATTAACGGGGACAGGCACCATTCGGAAATGGAGCCAGTCCCCTTCAGCGTTTCTTGAGGAGGCGGTCGATCTCGGTGCGGAACCTTTCATAGGGTACCGCGCCGGGGATCATGAGGGCGTCGGCGAAGCGATGACCGTCCGTGCGGACGATGAGGAATCCTGGCGTGCCGTGGAAGCCGAGCGTGGTGGTGGCCAGTTCGCGATCGGCCATGATCGCCTGGACGTGCTTCTCCGAATCCATGCAGGCCGCGAACGTTTTTTCGTTCAACTTTAAGTCCTTGGCGAGCTTCACGATGATCCCCGTGCCCAAGCGGGCGTGCTGGTCGAAGAGCCGGTCGTGCATCTCCCAGAATTTCCCCTGTTCGCCGGCGCAGCGCGCCGCATGGGCCGCGACTAAGCCCCACCCTTTCTCGTCCCGTGGGTAGTCACGGTACGCGAACCGGACCTTGCCGGCGTCGAGGTACTCTGCCTTGAGCGCGGGGAGGGTTTCACGGTAGAACCGGCCGCAGTACCCGCAGGTGAAGTCGGAGAACTCCACGATGAGAACGGGGGCTTTCTGATCGCCCAATGTGGGGGTGGAAGGGGCCAGGATCTCCGTCAGGGGCGTGGAGGGCATCCCGTACGCTACCATGACCGGATCGGAGTTTGCCACCGGCTCGCTCCCGTTGATTTGGCTGGGGGGCGATGTTACGATGCGCCACGGTCCGTGCCACGATGATGGATTACAAGGCCACGCTG
>VBOF01000247.1 GCA_005877855.1 Nitrospirota bacterium
CAGGCGATGAGCGCCTCGTGCGCTTTGCGCAGGAGCCTTTTCTCCGACGAAAGATAGAGGTTCTTCGCCAGTTGCTGTGTGATCGTGCTCCCACCGCGCTGCAGCTTCCCCTGCTCCCAATTGCGCGTGAGCGCCTCCTGGAGGCCCTCCCAATCAATCCCGTGGTGCTCGTAGAACGACGCGTCCTCGGACACGATGACCGCCCTTTGCAGATGAGGTGAGATGCGCGCCAGCGGCGCCCAGGCCCACGAAGGCCGGAAGGGTTCGCCCTTCTCTGCAGCCTCGGCCCGACGCGCCTCGATGAGCAGGCTGGTCGAAGGATTCTTCTTGGCCAGGCCTGCGATGTCCGGCAGCGTGACGAGCCAATACGATACGAGGCCGGCCACGGCCAGAACCAGGACGAGCAGCAGGTAGAGTGTGTAGCGGACCAGGCGCGTAGGAGGTGAGGCCAAGCTAAGCCGACTTGACTCCCTTTTCGTGGTCTTTGATGAGCAGCGGCGCGGCCCTGCCCTCGATCACGTCCTCCGTTACCACGCACTCGCGGATCTCGCGCTGGGAGGGGATCTCGTACATCACGTCGAGCATCACCTCTTCAAGGATGGAGCGCAGGCCTCGCGCGCCGGTCTTCTGCTTGAACGCTTTGTTCGCCACCGCGACGATGGCGCTCTCCGTGAACTTCAGCTTCACCTTCTCGAAGGCCAGGAGCTTCTCGTACTGCTTGAGGAGCGCGTTCTTCGGCTCCGTCAGGATGCGGATGAGCGACTTCTCGTCGAGCTCCGTCAGCGTGGCGGCGACCGGCAGCCGTCCCACGAACTCGGGGATCAGCCCGTACTTGAGCAGGTCTTCCGGCTGCACCTGCGCCAGCAGGTGGCTCATGCGCCGCTCGTGTTTGCCCTTGACCTCGGCGCCGAAGCCGATCATCCTCTGGTTGAGGCGCTGCTCGACGATGGCTTCCAGCCCGACGAAGGCGCCCCCGCAGACGAACAGGATGTTGGCCGTGTCCACCTGGATGAACTCCTGGTGCGGGTGCTTGCGTCCGCCCTGGGGCGGGACGTTGGCCACGGTCCCCTCGATGAGCTTGAGCAACGCCTGCTGCACGCCCTCGCCCGAGACGTCCCGCGTGATGGAGGGACTGTCGCTCTTGCGGCTGATCTTGTCGATCTCGTCGATGTAGACGATGCCGCGCTCCGCCCGCTCCACGTCATAGTCGGCGGCTTGCACCAGCTTGAGGATGATGTTCTCCACGTCCTCCCCGACGTAACCCGCCTCGGTCAGCGTCGTCGCATCGGCAATGGTGAACGGCACGTCGAGGATGCGGGCCAGCGTCTGGGCCAGCAGGGTCTTGCCGGTGCCCGTGGGGCCGATGAGGAGGATGTTGCCCTTCTGGAGCTCGACATCGTCCAGTGTGTTGGAGGAGATGCGCTTGTAATGGTTGTGGACGGCGACCGACAGGACCTTCTTGGCCCGCTCCTGGCCGATGACGTACTGGTCCAGGGTGCGCATGATCTCTTTGGGCTTGGGCAGCTTGGAGGAGACGGCTTCCTGTTTCTCCTCCAGGTCCTCCGCGATGATGTCGTTGCAGAGGTCCACGCACTCGTCGCAGATGTAGACCGTGGGCCCGGCGATCAGCTTCCGGACCTCCTCACGTCCTTTGCCGCAGAACGAGCATCGCAACTGGGCTTCGGTCTTCTCTTGTTTCGCCATCGCCCTCCCTCGATTATGACTTCACTTCGGGGGTCTTCCCGTCGCCGCCCTTGTCGTCCTTGGTCGGCTTCAAGCTCTTCGGCGGCCGCACGATCACTTCGTCGATGAGGCCGTAGGCCTTCGCCTCCTCTGCGGACATGAAATAGTCGCGCTCCGAGTCCTTGTGGACCTTCTCGACCGGCTGGTTGGTGTGCTTCGCCATGATCTCATCGAGCCGCTTGCGGATCTTGATGATCTCCTCGGCCTGGATGCCGATGTCGGTGGCCTGGCCCTCGAACCCACCGCGCGGCTGGTGGATCATGATCCGGGAGTTCGGCAGCGCGTAGCGCTTGCCCTTCGTCCCGGCCGCCAGCAGGAGCGCCCCCATGCTCGCGGCCTGGCCGACGCAGATGGTGGCGATCGCGGGCTTGACGTACTGGATCGTATCGTAGATGGCCAGCCCCGCCGTCACCAATCCGCCCGGCGTGTTGACGTACACGTTGATGTCCTTCTCTGGGTCCTCGGCTTCGAGAAACAGGAGCTGGGCAATGATAACGTTTGAGATCACATCGTCGATCGGCGTGCCGATGAAGATGATACGATCCTTTAAGAGGCGGGAATAGATGTCGTAGGCGCGCTCGCCTCGGTTGGTTTGCTCGATCACCATCGGGATGAGCATCTGGCCAGTCTCGCTCATAGGTTTCATTATCTCACACTTTCAGGTTAGGAGTTCATCACACCTGGATGATGGCTTTTTCATAGACAAACTGCAAGGCCTTCTCCACCAGGATCCGGGACTTGAGGTCTTCGACCGCGTCCGCACCCCCGGCCTGGAGCATCTTCACCACCTCCGCCACGTCCACTTGCAGCGCGCGCGCCATCTGGCGGCACTCGTACTCGAGGTCAGCTTCGGTCACCGCAAGGCCTTCCTTATGCGCGATCGTCTCGAGGACCAAGCCGAGCTTGACGCGCTGCTGGGCTGTGGGGAGGCTCTCCTCCCGGAACTTCCGGACATCGAGCGTCTCCTCTTCCTGATGGCCCGCCTCCCCGTGCGACATGAGGTGGCGGATCCGCCGGCGCCGCGTGCGCTCGCTCTGCACCATGGCGTCCAGCTCGCGCTGGACCAGCGACTCCGGTATGTCGAAGTGGTGGAGCTCCACCAGCCGCTTCATGATCTGGTCCTTGTACGTCTCTTCGATGTCCCGCTTCAGGCCCTGCTCGAGCTGCGTGCCGACCTTCTCGCGGAGCTCCGCCAGGGTCTTGTAGTCGCCCAGGTCCTTGGCAAACTCGTCGTCCAGTTCGGGCAGGACCTTCTGCTTGATCGCTTGCACTGTCCCCCGGCCCGTGCCGGTCCCTTCCTGGCTGACTTCGATCGCCTCGCCCTTCTTCTTGCCGAGGACAGCCTCATCCAGCGTCAGCCCGTAGAACTGGGGCTTGTCGCCGACCCGGAACAGGTGGGATTCGGGTTTGAATCCGGCCGGCTGGTTCGGCCCCTCGACCTGCTCGATGCGGACCTGCACGTAATCCCCCTCGACGATCGCCCGATCCTCCGTGACCACTTCGATCTGGGCATGCTGCTGGCGGAGGACCTGCATGGCCTTGTCGAGCTCCTCCTCCGTGATCGCCCGCTTGTCCTGCTTGAGCGTGATGCCCTTGTATTCCCGGAGTTCGAAGACAGGCTTGATCTCCACGGTGGTCGTGAAGACCAGTGGGGCGCCGTCCTTGATCTTGAGCCGTTCCATCGGCGGCAGATCCACTGCAACCGGGGTGAACCCCGCCTGCTTCATGGCCTTCTGGTAATACTCGGGGACGAGCGAGCGGACGACGTCGTCCTCGACGGCCTTCGCGTAGCGCTTTTCCAGCAGGGCCAGCGGCGCCTTGCCGGGACGAAAGCCGGGAATATGTACCTGGCTTCGGAGGTCCGCGTAGACGTCCCGGAACCGTTTGGCGACGTCCTCAGCCGGCACTTCGATCCGGACGGCCCGTTTCACCGGGCCCAATTCGGTCACTTCGAGTTTCATCAGTGAAGTCGGTGTTGCGACGGTCTCATTGGTGCGAGAGGGGGGACTCGAACCCCCACGGTTGTGCCCACGAGATCCTAAGTCTCGCGCGTCTGCCAGTTCCGCCACTCTCGCAGAGGATCAGGAGAGACACACTAGTGTTGTACTGTATCGGCTCCTGCACAGTCAAGGAGAGCTGCCGCATTTCATAGCACGAAGTCTTGTTCGTAGACACGGTAGGGGGTCATCGTCATCCCTAACCGGGCGTATGCCTCCTGCGCCGCCTCATTCTCCTTCTCCACATAGAGACGCAGGCCGCACACGTCACCGCGCGCGTGGGCATCTTTCAGGACACGTTCGTGGAGGGCGCGATACACGCCGCGTCCTCGAACTGAAGGCTCGACGTACACGCTCTGGATCCACCAGAACATGCCGTTACGCCAGTCGCTCCACTCATAGGTGACGAACAATTGGCCGACGACGACCGATTCTGTTTCGGCCACCAGATAATACCCGTGCTCGCTTGACTCCAGAACCGTACGAGTCCCATTCCGCAGCCGCTCCATGTTGAGCTGGCGGCCCTCGGTCTCCTTCGCTATGGCAGCGTTGAACCGCACCAGCACCTCAAGATCGCCCATGGCAGCGGGGCGGACTCTCACCTCAAACATCAATCACCCTTAAGGCTTCTGGCCGGCCGCGCCGGTCGCCGGGACGACTTTGAAGCGGGCGAGCGTCAGCAGGCTGATGTCCGTGATGTTTTCATAGTGGATCTCGACGCGGTAGTTGCCGATGGGAAAGCCGCCCGGCGGCTGCTTCATCATCAGGTAACCGCCCATGTCTTCGTTTTCGAACTGGGCGCGGTCGACATGGAGGACGGTCCCGATGGGCTTTCCGTTCGGATCCTCCAGGATGAAGCGCCCGACGAGGCGAAAGATATCGAAGGTCGATTGGAGGAACTCGACGACGACATAGATCGCCGGAGTGTCCGGCGTGAACGTATTGGTGATCCCGACGGCCTTCACGTTGTGCTGCCCCGCTCGGCTGTCGTCGATCTCGAACCCGCGCGCGATGAGGACATTGCGGAACAGGCCACCGCGGAAACTCCCTTTCCCTTCTCCGACCGGATTGGTCAAGGGCACGACGGCCGGCGACGTCTTGGGCTCCTCCGCAGCCGCCTCCGGCGGCATCGACAGCACGGCCACCGTCACAGCCAGACCGAGCGCGAGGCCCGTGCCCGCATGCGCGCTCATCGGGTCCCCGCTCCCGCGGCCGTGTCTCCCGGAGGCGTCCCATTGCGAACAGCCTGCAGCTCGCGGTCGATGTACTGCTTGAGGGTGTCCAGCGTCTGGTAGCCGGACAGATAGCGCCCGTTGATGAAGAAGGTCGGCGTCCCGCTGAGCCCCAAGGCCTGGACGTCCGCAAGGTCCTTGGCTACGGCGACCTTCGGCCGATCGCTGCTCAAGCAGGCGGCGAAGTCCGCGGCGTTCAACTTCAGACGCTCGGCCAACCGCACGTAATCCGACGCCTGGAGATCGGGCGCCTTGGCGAAGAGGGCGTCGTGATAAGCCCAGAACTGGCCCTGCTCGTGCGCACAGGGAGCCGCTTCGGCCGCCGGGCGAGCCTGCGGGTGCGACGCGAGGGGGAAGTTCCGATAGACGATCCGGACCTGCTCCGGATAGAGGCTGCGCACCGCGAGCAAGATCGGGAGGCTGTCCTTGCAGACCGGACATTCGAAATCCGCGAACTCGACGAGCGTGACCGGCGCTGCCAGCAGACCCCACGCCGGGCCGTTTCCCACGGGGACGGGCATGACAGGAGGCTCAGGCACACGGAGCGACACCGTCACTTGGGCCTCGCGGGATAACCGCTCGACCAGTTCCTGGAGCGCTCGCCCCGCGCGCTCGCGGACCAGAGCGCTCCGCGCCTCTTTGCGGGCCTGCTCCTCGTCCGGAGGCAGCTTGGCCCGATCAGTCCCAACGCGCGCGGCGATCTCCTCTGGCGTGATCGCCGCGATCTGGGCCTGGACCGCCGCCGTGACGAAAGCCGACACGGTCTGCCCGCGTTCGGCCGCCGCCCGCGCGAGCAGTCGCTCGACGATCGTCTGGTCCAGCTTCCGTTGGGTCAGGCGATACTTCTCCACTTCCAGATCGTAGAGCGGGAGCCGGAGCGCCTGCTCGATCTCCGCCGCCGTGATCGGCGTGCCACCCACCGTCGCCAGGACCGGCGAATCGGCCCGGACCGTAGAGGGCAGAAGACAGGCCGCCGCTGTCAGGAGTCCCCAGCCGATGACGTGGTAGATCTTCATGGAAGGCCTTTCTAGGGATCATACTAAGCTTATTCGCTCAGACGCAACCACGCTGCAACTCACTCCCGCTCACTTCAGAACCGGTCCAACAACTCTTTCTTCTTCTGCCGGTACTCCTCCTCCGTGATCAAGTCCTGGTCCCGCAGCCGCTTGAGCGCCTGCAGGCTCTCCTCGAGGATCGTGACCGGGAGCCGGGAGGATTCCGCCGGCGACGCCGCAGGCGGGGGAGCCGGCACCAGGATCGGCAGGCTGACGATCGGCCTGGCGGCGAGCACGGCCTGATACTCGATGACGATCTCCGGCCCGCCATGATGCAGGAGCCGCTTGAACAGGCCCGTCTCGCGCACTACCGTTCTGTACTCCTCCTCAACCACTTCGTAGAAGGGAGCGGACAGCGTGCGCAGCGGCGCCGTCCACAAGCGCTCGCGGACGCCGGATTTCGTCACGCTCTGCCGGTAGTTCGCCAGGATCAGATGGAGGCGTGGGCCTTCCACGAACAGGCCGCCGGTGGTGACCTCATTCACTCCCGATGGGAGCACCCGGCTCACGCCGAACGAGACCCACTCGTCCGGCGTGGCTTTGGCGAAAACGTCGCTCAGCGCCCGGCTCAGGTAGCCGACCTCCTCGGGCGCGAACGCCTCGACTGGCGGGTCCTTGGCCGGTGTGAAGATGAAGCTGTCCTTGCGGCTCTGGATGCGGACGCCGGACAGGAGCCGCGCCCACTCGGCGGGGCTCAACCGCAGCGGATGCGAGAACTGCGTCACGCCCTCCCAAAGGGGATCCCCCAAACGGGCTTCCAGGCGGACGAAGCGTTCCCGCTCTTCATGCCGGGGGAGCACGCTGCGATCTGGTGCGGGCGCCGGCCCGCTGCAGGCCTGCCCCAGCAGAGCCAGCCCCAGGCAGAGCCACCCCAGCACCGACGCGGTTGGCTTGTCAGGACACGATGTCATGGCGTAAGCGGCTCCGTGAGACGTCGAGGGAGCACGGCACGGTCTGACGACCGCGCCGGGGCATCGTCAGCGGGTCATGATCTTGATCAGGCCATCCACGACCTTGGGATCGTAGATGCCCTTGCCGACCCCGCGGGCGATTTCGTCCAGGGCGACGTGGCGCTCCCAAGGATCCCGGTACGGCCGCCAGGAGATCAGCGCGTCGTACGCGTCTGCAACCGCCACAATCCGGGAGCCGAGAGGGATGTCGTCGCCCTTGAGCCCGTCCGGATAGCCCGACCCGTTGTAGTTCTCGTGGCTGTGGTACACGATCTTGATGATCTCCTCGTTATCGTAACCCATCTTCCGCAGGGTCCTGGCCCCTTCCACCGGGTGCATCTTCACCATGTCCAACTCCCAAGAACTGAGGCTCCCCATTCGGTTGAGCAGATGATGGGGCACGATCTCCTTGCCGATGTCCGCCAGAAAGCCGGCGTGGAGGATGTCGAGTTTATCCTTCTCCGGCAGGTTGAAAGAGGTGGCTATGGCATAGGCGAAGATGGCGACCATCTTGGAATGGCCGATGCTGCCGTCCAAGGCCTCCACGGGCAGGATCACATCGGACGGGATCTCGATAAGATTGTGCACGTACTGGTATTCGTGCGCGAAGCTCTGCGAGACCTTCTTGCGGTCCTCGAAGGGATCCTTGATGCCGATGACCTCGTAGGCCTCGATGCGCTGCCGCCGGCCTTTGATGTCAATCTTCTCGCTCTCGCGCAGCTTCAGGCCGGCCTCGGCGTACGCCAGCTTGTACTTCATCTCGTTCGGATCGAGGTGCAAGGAGCGCTCGAAATACTGGAAGGCCTCGACCGGCTCGTTGAGCTCGAGATGGATTTGCCCGATCTGGAAATGGTGGAGGGCGTTGCCCGGTTCCGCCGCGACCTTTTCGTGGAGCGCCTCCAGCTGCCGTTCCTTGTCCGTCTCCATGACCTCCTTGGCAGGGATGTCGCGTTTTTTGCGGGCCTCGATGAAGAGGTTGACAGACTCGTACGTGTACCGGTCGATCAGCACCTTGCCCGGCACGCAGGCTTTCTGCAGCCGGGCGGCGATGTTGACCACATCCCCGATGGCAGTATACGTCTGGCGCTTGTTCCCGACCAGGCCCGTGATGGTAGACCCTGAGCACACGCCGATGCGCATGTCCCACGGATAGCTCATCTTGGCCATCTTGTCCTGCATCTTGATGGCCGCCAGGACGGCCAGGATCCGGTAGGTCGCAAAATCCAGGGGTGCCCCGAACTCGCACATGATGCCGTCGCCCATATACCGGTCGATGTGGCCGCGATAGGCCAGCAGGATGGGCTCCATGTCGCCGATGTAGCGGTTGAGGTCGCGGATCACGATCTCGGGGGGATTCTGTTCGGAGTGGGTCGTGAAGCCGACGAGGTCGGAGAACAAGATGCTGACGTTGCGCTTCTCGTTCCGTAGCCTCCCCTCGATGAGCAATTTCACCACGGAGGAGTCCATGGTGGCGTACAGCGCTTCTTCCACCTTGGCCTTGAGGGCCTCGATAGACTGCTTGGACTTCTCCAGTTCCTCGGTCCGCTCCGTGACCTTGAACTCTAGGTTCTCGGCATAGTCCTTCAGCGACGCGCTCGCGCGGTTGAGCTCCTCGGTGCGATCCCGCACCTTGACCTCCAGGTTTTCACTGTAGTCCTTCAGGGCCGCATGGGCGTGGTTAAGCTCCTCCTGCCGGACCTGGAGTTCCTGATTCAAGAACGCCAGATTATCGGCGCTGGTCTTCAACGCCAGGTTGACCACGTTGAGCTCATTCTGCTGCTTCTGCAGCATCTCGTTCTGCCGGCGTGTGTTCTCAAACTCCCGGGCCAGCTTCTCATGCAGCCCTCCGACGACCGCACCAGCCAGGATGAGGAAGGACCCCCAGATGAAGACTTGAAGGTACAGAGCGACCACCGGCTTGTTGGCCAGGTACCCTACCGGCTCCAAAAACGCCTCGGGCCGCAGGTACACGTACACCAGCATCACCAGGAAGGAGAAGACGGCACCCAGCACAGCCTTCGTTTGATCCAGGTAGTAGCCGGCCAAGATGATCGGGAGAAAGAAGAAGTTCAGGAAGGCGATCTTCTGCGGGACGAAGGAATTCATCAGGAGAGTCGCGACGAGAGTGAGCAAGACAAACAGCCGCTCGAAGTTCTTGAGCAAGAAGGGTTTGCGCCCTTCCAACGAAACGCTTGGAGAGGCTCCTGGAGCGATGGCCTCGGGTCGGGCAGGCGAGGTGGGCAGATGAGGACGCGTGGCAATCAGAGGCTCGGGAGGGCTGGGTTCCGGCGGCGCTGTCGATTCAGCTGGCTCCATACAATCTAGTACCTAACGTCTGGTTGTTCTTGAGGAATAATCACCCTATCCCATAGTGCATGGGTTGTCAAGGCAAGCGCATGGTTACCCGTAAGGGCAACCCCGGTTCCAAGGAGGCGAGCGGATGGTAGCTGAGAGATAATGGTGAAGAGAGCCTGCTAGAGGGAAAATGTCCGGTTGCCGTCAGGAGGAACCGTGCGCGGAACTCCCTGCGGGATGCGGCGAATATTGTCTTTCTTGTCGATCAAGCCAGGGAAGCCGATGCCGAATGGTCACGAGGAGGGCCGGTTCCATGTAACTCTGCCCCTTCGGGCGACCACGCCGCCGTGGGCCAGCTGGTGATACCGTGGGCACGGGAGAGGCACCAGCGGGGCCCACTCCACCGAGAAAAGGCTGTTGCAGCGAGGCTCGTTCGCTTGCTTCACTCATGGCGGCACCTTCCCCCAAAAAAGAAGGCGCAATCGCATTCTCCCGCTTGGTACATGGGAGAGGACCGATTGCGCCTTCAACTTACAGGCCTCGAAGCCTGCCCGCTAAGGCTGGCCTAAGAGCAAAATTTCCTTGATTACACGACCTTGGCGGGATTTTGTCAAGAAAATTTATTGCGGGGTGGTGGGCCGTGCAGGGATCGAACCTGCGGCCCGCTGATTAAGAGTCAGCTGCTCTACCAACTGAGCTAACGGCCCACCGGGAAGGATCGGCGAGAAGCCGGGATATGGCGCGCCTGACAGGATTTGAACCTGTGGCCCCAAGCTCCGGAGGCTTGTGCTCTATCCACTGAGCTACA
>VBOF01000335.1 GCA_005877855.1 Nitrospirota bacterium
TGCTCCCCATAGGCCACGATGATGTCTCCTTCCCGCAGACTCGCGTGCTCCGCCGGGCTGTTCGGTTCGACCGCCACGACCTGGATGCCGCTCTCGACCGGCAAGTTGTGCGCCAGCACAAGACGGCGCGAGAGCGGCACGTTCTGCCCGCTCACGCCAATGAAGCCGCGCCGGATCTTGCCGTCCTTGATGAGGCGGCCCGCGACGAACTTGGCGGTGTTGATGCCAATGGCGAAGCAGATCCCCTGCGCCGGCAGGATCACAGCGGTGTTGACGCCGATGACGTCTCCCCGCGAGTTCACCAAGGGACCACCGGAATTGCCGGGGTTGAGCGCGGCGTCCGTCTGGATGACGCTGTCGATCAGCCGCCCCGACGTCGAGCGGAGCGACCGGCCAAGCGCGCTGACCACGCCGGCCGTCACCGTGCACTGAAAGCCGTAGGGGTCACCGACCGCGATCGCCAGCTGCCCCACCCGGATGGCGTTCGAGTCCCCAAGCGAGGCAGCGGCGACGTTCGGCGCGTCGATCCGGACGACTGCAAGGTCGGTGTCTGGATCGTCGCCCACGAGAGCGCCCATGACGCGCCGCCCGTCCGAGAGGACCACGTCAATGTGGCTAGCTCCATGCACCACATGGCTGTTCGTTAAGATGAACCCGTCCGGCGTGAAGATGAAACCGGAGCCGCTGCCCTGCGCCTCCCGGGGGAACCGCGGATCAGCCGCACGGCGGCTTCTCAGCCTGTGCAGGACGTCGATGTTCACAACCGACGGGCTGACCTTCTCCGCCGCGCTGATGACCGCCTGCGAATAGGCGTCCAGCAGTTCTTCGTCGGACCGAGGGATCGCCTCGCGGATCCCCATGCTGTTGATACCATGCCCGTCATTCGCGACGAGCCGTAAATGCTGTTTCATGATCGTGGCTCCTTCCGTCACCCGCGCAGCTTCTTTGCGATCGCCCCGTCCACCGACCACTTGCCGCCCCCCGCGATCAGCAGGGCAAGGCTCATGCCGATGACGAGTAGATGATACTCGAATCCCTCGCCCGCCTGCTTGCCGGACCAGTTCATGAAGAAGCCGTTGGGGAGGTGGACCATGTAGATCGCGCCCAGCATGATGCAG
>VBOF01000336.1 GCA_005877855.1 Nitrospirota bacterium
TTCGTGATGGCCAGGTCGTGGAGCGGCACGCGGCCCTCCCACAGTTGCCGCGCAGATGTCTTGAGCACGTCGAGCGCCTCCGGGACGTGGCGGGCCAACTCCGGCGGCGTCCGGGCCTTCGCCAATACCTGTAGCACGGCTTGCTGCGCCTGCGCGACGAAGGGCGGCGTGTCGTGTCGCCGGCATTCGAGCCCCCGCACCTTCATCGTCCCATTGCGAAAGACGCCCACGAAGCGGTTCGGTACGCCGAGGCGCGGATGCGTCCGCGAGGGCGGGAAGATCAGCCAGCGGTAGAGGCCCTCGACCGCCAGGGGGATGCCGATGGCGCGGCCAATCGCATCCGCCAGGTCCGCCACCTCGCGCTCCCCCACGTGCGGCTTGTGCACCCAGATCGAGTCCACGATGGCATGGACCAGGCGGAAGCCTGCGGTCTCGGCGAGCTCCTTCGCCTGCAGCAGCAGCTCGCGGCTGTACGCGGTGACCGCTTCATGCGCTTCGATGCGGCCGAAGACAAAGTTCTTGTAGCCGAGGTAGCCGAACGACGTGACGAGAATCCACTTCAGCGCGTTCTGCCGCCGGTCATAGGTCTGGCGGGCCTGCGCGTCGGTCGCCGTCCGCTTGAGCCGCTTGAGGCGGGCGCGCTTCGCCAGGATGGGCTCCAGCACCTGCGGCACAAGCCCGCGCCTGCGCCGGCAGGTGTGGCGGCCCAGTTCCGGCACGCGGTGATCCGGACAACACGGGCAATCGAGCGTCTC
>VBOF01000337.1 GCA_005877855.1 Nitrospirota bacterium
CTTTTCTCGTTCGGCCTCCTCGACGTACTGCTGCGAGTACGCCTGCGTCGTCCTCACTTGCGAGAAGCCACGGCGGGACGTCGGTCTCGAACGCCTCGCTACGGGACTGCCGAATCATCCGGATTGTCGATCCGACGGCCGGCGTGCGCCAGGAAGACATCGTCGAGGCGCGGCCGGTGATACTCCACGAACTCCAGCTGGCACCGGCGCGCGACCACCTGATTCAGGATGGCCGGCAGGGTCTTCTCCGGGGAGGTGACCCGGATGTCCAGCACGTTCTGCTTGACGCTCACGGCCCGCACGCCTTCCTGCGCCTTCAAGGCCTGCGCCAGCCCCTCGACCCTGTCCAGATCGCCGGGCGCCAGCGTGAGCGTCACGACGTCGCCACCGAGGCCGGACTTGAGCTCGTTCGGCGCGCCGATCGCCTTGACCCGCCCGCCGTCGATGATGGCGAGGCGGTCGCAGAGCTGGTCGGCCTCGTCCAGGTAATTCGTGGTCAACATGATGGTGATGCCGCGCGCCTTCAACTCGCGGATGTGCTCCCAGATCTTCAAACGACTCTGGACGTCCAGCCCCAACGTGGGCTCGTCCATGAACAGGACCTTGGGGTCGGGAATCAGCCCGCAGGCGATGTCCAGCTTGCGCTTCATCCCGCCCGAATAGTTCCGGGCCACCTCGTCGGCCTTGTCCTCGAGGTTGACCAGCTTCAGCACTTCCTCGATGCGTTTGGCCGCGCGGTCCTTGGGTAGGTGGTACAGGCTGGCCAGGAGTTGCAGGTGCTCGCGGCCGGTGAGGAACCGGTCGATCGCCCGCTCCTGCGGCACGTACCCGATGAGCTGGCGCACCTTGGTGGCCTGCGCGACGACGTCCAGCCCCAGCACGCGCGCCGAGCCGCCGGTCGGACGGAGGACGGTGATCAGGACGCGCATGGTCGTGGTCTTCCCGGCGCCGTTGGGCCCCAGCAGGCCGAAGACCTCGCCCTGGGACACCTGGAAGGTGATGTCCTCGACGGCGGTGACTTTGCCTTCGTAGACTTTCGAGAGGTGTGAAACCTCGATGGCGACGGAGCTGCCCAAGGTTAGCCTCAGCCCCAGCCCCCACCGGTCGGTTCGTTCAGCTCGTAACGCTTGAACTGTAGGAGGTCCAGGAGCCGGCGGGCCTGCTGGACCAGGGAGTCCGCTTCCAGCAGGAACTGCTTTTCCAGCGGCGTAAAATCCATGGCGAAGGACAGGTTCTGCACCAGGGCTTCGTCATCCAGGGGCTGCTTCAGGAAGGTCGCGAGCGCGACGCCGTCCTCGCGCGTCAGGAGGAAGTTCCCGACCATGGACGTTGAACCGCCCATCCGACAGCGCCTGCACGGTGACCATCCGGCCCACCGCCCCGATCGGGAAGATCGGCGGCGTGCCTTCGTAGTCCGTCTCCCAGCCCTCCTTCAGCAAGACCATGCCGATCATCTGATGGCTGGCGGCGGCGTCACGGACCATCCGGCGGTAGCGCGTCTCGAAAATGTGCAACGGCAGGTACGTCCGTGGGAAGAAGACCACGTTCGGGAGGGGAAACACCGGGATGACGCTGGGAATCCGGATCGGCTCGAGGTTATCCCCGAATCCGGACTGCGGGCTCACATCCATGCGGTAACGATAGCCGAAGGTCGTCCGCCGTGTCAATTTAAGCGGGAAGGGTGGTATTGGGGCTGCCTTGCACTTTCGGCGTTTCATCGGCTAGAATCAGATCTCTCGCACGCTGAGCTGATCGCATTCCACGCAAAGGAGTCGGGCGCTTGAGCATGACGATGACGGAGCAGGTGCTGGCGCGACACGCGGGTCGCAAAACCGTGACGCCGGGCGACAATATCTGGGTGGACGTAGACATCCTGATGACCCACGACGTCTGCGGGCCGGGGACGATCGGCATCTTCCGCAAGCAGTTCGGGGCCAACGCCAAGGTCTGGGACCCGGAGAAGGTCGTGATCATTCCGGACCACTACATTTTCACCAATGACCAGCACGCGCACCGCAACATCGATGTGCTGCGCGCCTTCGTGAAGGAGCAGGGCCTGCCCTACTACTACGACGTCGGCACGGATAAATATAAGGGGGTCTGCCACATCGCGCTGCCCGAGGAGGGCCACACCCGCCCTGGCGAGGTGCTCTTCGGGACCGACTCACACACCTGCACCGCCGGCGCGTTCGGCGAGTTCGCGACGGGGATCGGCAACACCGACGCCGCCCTGATCATGGGGATCGGCAAGCTCTGGGTGAGGGTGCCGGAGACCATGCGCTTCGAGTTCGAAGGGCCGCTCCCGCCGTATCTGATGGCCAAGGACCTGATCCTGCACATCATCGGCGACATCGGCGTGGACGGCGCGACGTACCGCGCCATGGAATTCGCGGGGGACGGCGTGATGTCGCTCTCGATCGAGGAGCGGATGACGCTCTGCAACATGGTGATCGAGGCCGGCGGCAAGAACGGCGTGATCCCCGTGGACGCCGTGACCGAGCAATTCGTGAAGTCCAAGACCGCCAAGCCCTACGAGCCGGTGACGGACAACCGCGGCGCCCGCTTCCACAGCGTGCGGCGGTACAAGTCCGCCGCCATCGAGCCCACGGTCGCCAAGCCGCACTCGCCGGACAATCGGGCCACGGCGCGCGAGTGCCACGGCATCAAGCTGGACCGCGCCTACATCGGCTCCTGCACCGGCGGGAAGCTGAACGACTTCGTCGCGGCGGCCCAGATCCTCAAGGGCCGGCAGGTGAAGGCCGACACCTACATCGTGCCGGCCACGACCGAGGTGGCGCGCGGCCTGGCAACCACCACGCTGAACGGGGAGACCCTGCTCGAGATCTTCCAGAGGGCCGGGGCCAAGATCGCGCAGGGCGCCTCGTGCGCGGCGTGCCTGGGCGGCCCGTCGGACACGTTCGGCCGGCTCAACAAGAGCGAGGTCTGCGTCTCGACCACCAACCGGAACTTCCCCGGCCGCATGGGCTCGAAGACGGCCCAGGTCTACCTCGCCTCGCCTTACACGGTGGCGGCGTCCGCGGTCACGGGCACGATCACGGACCCGCGCGAGTTCCTGTGAATGGCCGCAGTCGAACTGCCCAACCCCGAACGCTGAGCATGCCCAAGGTCAATCAAGCCCCTCCACAAACGGAACGCCGGGCCGGT
>VBOF01000354.1 GCA_005877855.1 Nitrospirota bacterium
GTTTTATACTGTGTCACTGATTCACCCCTCACCCTGACCCTCTCCCTCAAGGGGCGAGGAATATGGAGGAGGAGCGGGTGGCGCCGAATGGGACCCTGGCGGAGCGCAGCGCGACTTGCTTCGCTTCGCGGAGCGCGAGCACGTCAGGGTAATTCGGCGACAGGACCCGCAAGATGAAAGAAGGGGGACAGGCACCATTCGGAAATGGAGCCAGTCCCCGGGTGCATCGTGGATTTTGTTGATCAGGTCAAGATTTACGTGAAGGCAGGGGACGGCGGGAACGGCGTGCGGAGCTTCCGCCGGGAGAAGCACGTCCCGCGCGGCGGCCCCGACGGCGGCGACGGCGGGAACGGCGGCGACATCGTGCTGGAAGCGACCGAGCGCCTGTCCACCCTGCTAGACCTCCAGTACCAGCAACACCACATCGCGAAGGACGGCGGCCACGGCGAAGGAAGCAACCGGCACGGCCGTTCCGCGCCCCCCCTCATCATCCGCGTGCCCGTGGGGACTATCGCGAAGGACGTCGAGACGGACGAGATCCTCGCGGACCTGACGGAGGACGGCCAGCAGGCGATCGTGGCCCAGGGCGGATGCGGCGGGCGCGGCAATGCGCGCTTCGCCACCCCGACCGATCGCGTGCCGACCCGCTGCGATCCCGGCACGGCCGGCGAGGAGCACTGGCTCCAACTGGAGTTGAAGCTCCTGGCCGATGTCGGCCTGGTGGGCTACCCCAACGCCGGCAAGTCCACCTTGATCGCGGCCATCTCGCACGCGCGCCCCAAGATCGCCGACTATCCCTTCACGACCCTGGTGCCCAACCTCGGCGTCGTGTCCGTGGACGATGACCTGAGCTTCGTCGTGGCGGACATCCCGGGCCTCATCGAGGGCGCGCACGAAGGCAAGGGCCTCGGCTTTCAGTTCCTGCGCCACATCGAGCGCACGACATATTTGATGTTCTTGGTGGACGTCTCGGACGGAGTGACGGTGGATCCCTCCGAGTGCCTCCAGACCCTGCGCACGGAGCTGAAGCTGTACAACCCGGAGCTGGCCAAGAAACCGTATGCCGTGGCGGCGACGAAACTCGACATCGCGGGCGAGGGGAAAAATCTGAAGAAGTTGCAGACGTACTGCCAGAAGCGCGGCTGGCGATTCTTTCCGATCTCGGCCGTCTCCGGCGTCGGCTTGAAGCCGTTGATGAGACATCTCGGCTCGCAGGTCGCGAAGCTGCGGCAACCATTAAAAGCGAGCGTGTGATGCGGGACCAGATCGTCAAAGACGCCAAGCGCCTCGTGCTCAAGGTGGGCAGTCGCCTCGTCGCCTCCAAGGGCAGCGGCCTGAACACCGAGCGCATCGACCGGCTCGCCAGCGATCTGTCCGCGTTGAAGGCGCAGGGCCGGGAGATCGTGATGGTCTCCTCCGGCGCGATCGTGTGTGGCATCGAGAAGCTGGGACTGCCGGAATACCCCAAGAGCCTGCCGCACAAGCAGGCCGCCGCCGCCGTCGGGCAAAGCCGCCTCATGTGGGCGTATGAGAAAGCCTTCGAGAAGGTGGACCAGAAGGTCGCGCAGGTGCTCCTCACGCGCGAGGACCTGGCGAACCGCGCGCGTTTTCTCAACTCGCGCCACACCCTGACCGCGCTGCTCGAGTACGGCGTCGTGCCGATCATCAACGAGAACGACACCGTCGCGGTGGACGAGATCCGCTTCGGGGACAACGACAGCCTGGCCGGCATGGTCGCGCACCTCGTGGATGCGGACCTGCTGGTCATCCTCTCCGACGTGGAGGGACTCTACACCGAGGACCCGCGCCACCATGCCAACGCCACCCTGATTCCGGTGGTGACCGAAGTGACGGCGGAGATCGAGCGGCGCGCCGGCGG
>VBOF01000355.1 GCA_005877855.1 Nitrospirota bacterium
TACATCGAGCGGCCGCACCACATCGAGTTCCAGATCCTCGCCGACAAGCATGGGAACATCATCCACCTGGGTGAGCGGGACTGATCGATCCAGCGCCGGCACCAGAAGCTCATCGAGATCGCGCCCTCGCTGGTCCTCGATAAAGAACTGCGGGCGCGCATGGGCGAGGCCGCCATCGCCGTGTCCAAGGCGGTGCGCTACGACAACGCCGGCACGGTGGAGTTCGTCCTGGACCAGAACCGCAACTTCTACTTCATCGAGATGAACACCCGCATCCAGGTCGAGCATACGGTCACGGAGCAGATCACCGCGATCGACCTGGTGCGCTCGCAGATCGAGATCGCCGCGGGCCTCCCTCTGGAATTCCGCCAGGAGGACGTGACGCTCCAGGGGTACGCCATTCAATGCCGGATCAACGCCGAGGATCCGCTCAATAACTTCCGGCCGTGCACCGGCACCGTGACCGCCTATTTCTCGCCGGGCGGCATCGGCGTGCGCATCGACGGCATGGCGTACAAGGACTACACGATCCCCCCCTACTACGACGCCCTCCTGGCCAAGCTGGTCGTGCGAGGGCGGACCTGGGAGGAGACGGTGAGCCGGGCCCACCGCTCGCTGGAGGAGTTCGTGCTGCGGGGCGTGAAGACCACGATCCCCTTCATGAAGCGGATCATGGAGGATCCGGACTTTCAGGCAGGCCGGTTCGACACCAGCTTTCTAAAACTGCACCCTAAGCTATTCACGTACGAGGACTACACGGACCCCGAGGATTTGGTCATCGCCGTCTCCACGGCCATCGCGGCCTATGAAGGGTTGTGAGGGTGAAGAAGCCTCAGAAGAACATAATGCCGGCAGCCTCGAAGCGCGGGCCCGTCGTGAAGACGTCCAAGAAGGTTCGGCCTGCGCCGCTCGAGATCGAGGCTGCGCCCGCCAAGCAGGTGCTTCTGACGGACGTGGCCCTGCGCGACGGGCACCAGTCCCTGCTGGCCACGCGCATGCGGACCGAGGACATGCTGGAGGTCGCCGACCGCTTGGACAAGGTCGGCTTCTGGTCGCTGGAGGTCTGGGGCGGGGCCACCTTCGACACCTGCCTGCGATTTCTCAAGGAGGACCCCTGGGAGCGCCTGCGCGCGATCAAGCGCGTCATGCCCAACACGCGGCTCCAGATGCTGCTGCGCGGGCAGAATCTGGTGGGCTATCGCCACTATCCTGATGACGTGGTGAATGCCTTCGTCGAGCGGGCTTCCGCCAACGGCGTGGACGTCTTCCGCATCTTCGACGCCTTGAACGACATCCGCAACATGGAGGCCTCCATCGCCGCCGTCCGCCGCGCGAACAAGCACGTGGAGGCCGCGATCTGTTACACCACAAGCCCGGTACACAGCATTGACCGGTTCATCGATCTGGCCAGACGCCTGGAGGATCTCGGCACCGACACCCTCTGCATCAAGGACATGGCCGGGCTGCTCGCGCCGATGGACGCGTACAAGCTCATCCGCGGCCTCAAGGCAGCGGTCCGCGTGGGGGGCCTGGACATGCTCGACACCGCGCTCTCCCCGCTCTCCGGCGGCACCTCGCACCCGCCGACCGAGACCTTCGTCGCCCTGCTCCGCGGGACGCCCTACGACACGCGCCTCGATCTGCAGACGCTACCGCCTATCGCCGAGGTCCTGCGCATGGCTCGCAAGAAGTACCACCAGTTCGAAAGCGACTTTGCCGGGGTGGATTCCGAAATCCTACTCTCCCAGATTCCCGGTGGGATGCTGTCGAACCTGGCTGCGCAGCTCACCGAGCAGAACGCGTTGGACAAGATGAAGGCGGTGCTCGAAGAGGTCCCTCGCGTGCGCCAGGACTTCGGCTACCCGCCGCTGGTGACGCCGACGAGCCAGATCGTCGGCACGCAAGCGACCCTGAACGTGCTGACCGGCGAGCGCTACAAGGTGGTCACCACCGAAACGAAGAACTATCTCCAGGGCCTCTACGGCCTGCCGCCCGGGCCCGTCGATGAGACCATCCGCAGAAAAGCGCTCGGCGACGAACCCGTCATCGCGGTGCGGCCCGCCGACCTGCTCGAGCCCGAACTGCCGAAGGCCGCGCGGGAAGTCGCAGACAAGACCGAGAACCCGGAAGACGTCCTGTCCTACGCCCTGTTCCCGACCGTCGCCCACGACTTCTTCGACGAGCGCGCGAGCGGGCAACTCAAGCCCGAGCCGCTCGCCCCGCTCCCGCCCAAAGGCCCGGCCGTCGCGCACGAACTGAAATTGGCACCGCTGGAGTTCAAGGTCACCGTCCACGGAGAGAGCTATCACATCAAGGTGTCGGCCTCGGGCCGCAAGACTGACGGCAAGAAGCCGTACTACATTAAGGTCAACGACCGGCTGGAGGAAGTCTATCTGGAACCGCTGGTCGAGGTGCTCACCGGCGCGCCGGAAGCTCCGGAGGTCGGAGGCGAGAAAAAGCCCGCACGCCCCCGCCCAACCGGGCCCGGCGACGTGGCTACCTCCATGCCGGGCAAGGTGATCAAGGTGCTGGTCAAGCAGGGCCAGTCCGTGAAGAAGGGGGACCTGTTGCTGATCGTCGAGGCGATGAAGATGGAGAGCCAGGTGAACGCACCGATCGCCGGCGTCGTGAAGACCCTCTACGTCAACGAGGGCGACGACGTGAAGACTGAAGAAACGCTCGTGACTATCGAGTAGGGGCACGATTTATCGTGCCCGAATTGGGCGCAATGAATTGCGCCCCTACTAGTGGAACCGCTCGACCGCTACCCGCTTCAGTTCGTCAGTGTCAACCAGCACCGCACGGCCTACATCCGGCACGGCGACGGGCCGCCGGCCGTCCTGCTGCACGGCTACGCCGGCGCCATCTGGAACTGGGAGCATCAGATCGAAGCCCTGGGCCAGCACCTGACCCTGTTCATCCCGGACGTGCTGGGGCAAGGCCTGTCGGACAAGCCCCGGATCGCCTACTCGCCGGCCCTCTATGTGGAATGGCTTCGCGGATTCCTGGACGCCGTCGGCCTCGGGCGCGCCGCCCTCATCGGGCACTCGATGGGCGCAGGCCTGGCACTGGGTCTGGCCCTCACCCATCCCGACCACGTGGACGGGCTCATCCTGATCTCGGGATTCCCCAAAGGAGTGCTGACGCACATCCGCGGCCCGCACTTGCGATTCTTCGCCCGGGCCGGCTCCGGGCTGCTCTTCGGACTGGGCTATCGGCTCCTGGGACGCCGGAACTTCCGAAAGTTCTTAAGATGTCTCGTCTGGGATCGGAGCCTCATCACGCCGGCGGTGGTCGAGCGCGCCTACCGGCTTCGCAAGCAGTACGGCAAGGCCCAGCCACTGTGGTCCTCGCTGCAGCACGTCGAAGAGTGGGAGACCCGCTATGCGCCGCGGCTGGGTTCGGTGACGGCGCCGACGCTGCTCATCTGGGGCCGCGACGATCGCTTCCTCCCCCTATCCGCTGGCGAGACCCTGCACCAGACCATCCCCGCTTCAAGCCTGATCGTCATCCCTGACGCCGGCCACTTGCCCATGTGGGAACGCCCCGACAAGGTCAACCGCTTAATCCTGGATTTCCTCGTCGCGGGTCCTTTCGCCGCATTACCCTGAGTGTCATTGCGAGGCGAAGCCGAAGCAATCTCGGCCGAGGTTGCCGCGTCGGGGACTCCTCGCAACGACAGCTGCGCTTCGCCCGGGTCCCATGCGACGCCACCCGCTCTAGTCGGCAGGACTCGTCACCGCTTGGCTGATTCTCAGCTACAGAGTCCCCGGGCACTAAACGGAGTCTGACACCATCTTTTCTCGCTTATGAGCAACCAACCCTTCTCTTATTTGCTTTTAAGAATTCTTCGTAGCTGGTGTAACCACTTGGAAGCTCAATTTTGGTATTGGGGTTGGCCTTTAGAAGTTCACGGTTGCTATCAAGGCTTTGATCAAACGCGGTACAAGCAGCCTTGGGGTTGTTCATCAACTCGTATGTGAACCCTATGTTGAGATATATATTTGTCAGTTTACCGTACATTTTGTTGTCCGTGTAAAGGTCTTTGGCCTTCTCAAAGTACTCAATAGATTTCATGTACCTATTATCGAGAGTGGCCGTCTTATCGCGAAAGCCATAATCGCGAAAATACTTTTGGAACTTTGTGACCCCGTCACATCGGAAA
>VBOF01000356.1 GCA_005877855.1 Nitrospirota bacterium
CGGACCCGCTGAGGATGCGCCTGCCGATCTCGGTATGTTGCTGCATCAGTCGGGACTCTTCCGGATCGAGCACGCCCGACTTGAAGACGATGTCGTCCGGCGTGCCGATTTTCCCGATATCGTGCATCGTACTGGCCAGCCGGATCAACTCGCAGCGCTCGCCGGCCCATCCCAGCCGAGCCGCGATGAGCGCGCAGTACCGGCTCATCCGCTGGATATGCCAGGGCGTCCCCTTTTCCCGGAATTCCTCGGCCATAACCAGGCTCTGGATCGCCTCTTCCTGGGCCTGGCGCAACGCGTCCTGCGTCTGTTCCAACCGGACGATCGTCTCCCGAAGCTCGGTGGTCCGAGCGAGCACCGCCTGCTCAAGCTTCTCTCGGTTAGCCCGGCCCTCATACTCCAACTTGCGCCGCCGGAGGGCGTTCGCGACGTTGATCAGGATCTCATTGGGCTCGAACGGCTTGATGACATAGCCGTACGCGCCTTGCTCCAAGGCGAAGTTGGCGATCCGCGGGTCATCCATGCCGGTGACCATGATCGTCGCGGTGTCCGGGTGCTTGGCGAGGATTTGACGCACGAGGCTGAGACCGGACTCGCCGGGCATGTTGACATCGCACAAAGCCAGCTCAAACGCCTGCTGCTGGAGCAGATCGCGTGCCTCCGCGGCGCTGGCCGCCGGGACGCAAATGTACCCGTTCGTCTCCAGCAAGCCGCAGAGGAACACGCGAGCGTCCATGGCGTCGTCCACGACCAGAAGCCGGGTCTTCTTCGCCTCCGGCACGGTTGCTCCTTGTTACCTCAAGCCGAGCACGTCCTGCATGTCGTACAGACCAGGGGCCTGTGTGACAACCCACTGCGCGGCCCGTAGGGCGCCGCGCGCGAAGGTATCGCGGCTCTGCACGCGATGCGTCACCTCAATTCGCTCGCCCAGCCCCCCGAAGAGGACGGTATGGTCGCCGATGATGTCCCCTGCCCGGATGACCTGCATGCCGATCTCGCCCCGCTTGCGCTCGCCGATCATCCCCTTGCGCCCGTATGCGGCGACCGCGTCCAGGGCCTTTCCCATGGCTTCGGCGAGCACCTGCGCCATCTTCAGCGCGGTCCCGCTGGGCGCGTCCTTCTTCAGGCGGTGATGGGCTTCGAGTACCTCGATGTCGTAGTCCTGGCCCAGCGTGCGGGCGATCTGGGGGAGCATCTTCAGGAGGACGTTGACCCCCACGCTCATGTTGGGAGCGAAGACGCACGGAATCCCTTTGGCGACCTCGCGGAGCCCCGCCAGTTGCTCGGCCGAAAAGCCGGTCGTCCCGATGACCATGGCTTTTCTGGAGGCGGCCATGATCGCCAGATGCATGAGCGTGGCATCCGGAGAGGTGAACTCAACGAGGACCTGGGCGCGATCGGCCAGCGCGGCCAGATTATCGGTCACCGCCACGCCCAGACGGCCGCACCCCGCGGTTTCTCCGGCGTCGGCCCCGACCGCGGGATGCCCTTTCCGCTCCACCGCCCCCACCAGCTGGAGGTTCGGCGTCTCCTTGATCAGACTGACCAGCCGCGTGCCCATGCGCCCGCCAGCCCCCGTGACGATCACTTTGACCACGTCGTTAACCTACAGGTTCTTTCAGAATTCTATTGAACGGGTGGCGCCGCATGGGACCCTGGCGGAGCGCAAGGCATCTACAGCCGAGTCCGCGGGGCCGCGACGGCGAAAGAGGCCTGAGCTGGTGACCCGATGCATTGGAAGAGCAACGGGTGCCCCGGTAATGCGGCGACAGGACCCGCGCCAATCATCGATTAAATGAGCCCGAAGTCTTTCATGACCCGAGTCAGCTTGTCGACGTTCTCTTGCGACATCGGGCAGAGAGGCAAACGCAGCTCTGCCGTGGCCTTGCCCATCAGCGCGACGGCATGCTTGACAGGGATCGGATTCGTTTCCAGGAACAGGACCTGGAACAGAGGATAGAGCTTGTAATGGATGGCGCGGGCCTTGGCCGCATCCCCGGCCGCCCAGGCATCCACCAGCGCCGCCATCTCGGCCGGCGCCACGTTGGCGGTCACCGTGATGACGCCTTTCGCGCCCACCGCCAGCATCGGCAAGGTCAGCGCATCATCGCCGGAGAGGACTGTGAAGCGGTCGCCGCAGAGCTCGACGATCTCGCTCACCTGCTGGAGCGACCCCGCCCCTTCCTTGATGCCCACGATGTTTCGGACTTGGGCCAGCCGCGCCACCGTCTGCGGGGTCATGTTCACGG
>VBOF01000360.1 GCA_005877855.1 Nitrospirota bacterium
CACGCTTCACCAAGGAGTTCAAGCTCGAAGTGGTACGGCTGTTGGACCTCGGGCAGAAACCCGCCACGCAGCTGGCCTTAGAATTGGGGGTGGCACGCAACCAACTCTACAAGTGGCAAGCGCAGCTGCATAAGACCGGAGCCCCGCGCGCCTTTCGCGGACCGGGACGCAAGCCCCTGGACGAGCAAACCGAACTCGAACGCCTGAAGCGCGAACTCAAGCACGTCACCGAGGAGCGCGACATCCTAAAAAAAGCCGCCGCGTACTTTGCGAAGGAACTGCCGTGAGGTACGAGTTCATCGGGCACCACCACATGCAGTTCAGGATTGCCGCGCTGTGTCGAGTGCTGCGCGTCTCCCGCAGCGGGTTCTACGACTGGCGGCAGCGTGCGCCGGGCGCGCGAGTCCAAGCCAATGAGCGCTTGCTGGCCGATATTCGCCGCGTGCACGGGGACCATCGCGAGGCCTATGGCGCCCTCAAGACGTGGCGTGCTCTGAACCGGCAAGGCGTGGCTTGTGGCAAGCATCGGGTGGCACGACTACGACGAGAGGCTGGGATTGAAGCCACGCGAAAGCGGCGCTTCCGCGTGATGACCGAGCATCAGCAGAGGCCGGCACCCGCCCCGGATCTGCTCAATCGGCAGTTCCGCACCCATGCCCCTGACCGGGCGTGGGTCGGTGACATGACCTTCATCCGCACGCGCCAGGGTTGGCTGCACCTGGCCGTGCTCCTCGATCTCTTCTCACGTCGTATCGTGGGGTGGGCGATGGACAACCAACCGGGGCAGACACTGACGCAAACGGCACTCACCATGGCGCTCGTCCAACGCGAGCCGGCTGCGGGGCTGATTCATCACACGGATCGCGGTTCGCCGTATGGCGCACGTGGGTACGGGGAGCAGTTGGGTGCCCGAGGCATCCGACCCAGCATGAGTGGCCGGAAGAGCGCGTATGACAATGCGGTGGCGGAGAGCTTCTTCTCCAGCCTCAAGAACGAACTCATCCACCACTGCGACTTCGCCACACGCGACCATGCCAGAGCGGCGATCTTCGATTACATCGAGCTGTTCTATAACAGGAAACGCATTCACCAATCGCTCGGCTATCGCACGCCGGAGGAGGTTGAGCGAGCATGGTATGGTGCTTAATTAATCTGTCCGGAGAACCCGGGGCAGCTCAGTCTGACCCTAATTTCCTAATTTAAGTTCTAACAGTCGGGTCGCCAGCAGGAAGAAGGACCTAGGCCTTGATGCTGCACATCTCGCCGCACGTAACTATTCCGGATGCAGAGATCGACATCCATGCGGTGCGTGCGCAGGGTGCCGGCGGGCAACACGTGAATAAAGTCTCGACGGCGGTTCATTTGCGCTTCGATATTACGGCGTCCTCGTTGCCCGTGTTCTACAAAGAACACCTCCTCAAACTGAAGGATCATCGCATTTCACAAGAGGGCGTGATTACCATCAAGGCCCAGCAGTATCGGAGCCAGGAGCAGAATCGAGAGGAGGCCCTCACTCGACTCCAAGCGCTCGTACAGAGCGTCGCCATCCCACGCAAGAAACGCAAAGCGACGAAGCCGACACAAGGTTCGCAACAAAGACGGTTGGAGAGTAAGACGAAGCGAGGACGACTGAAAGCGTTGCGAGGAACGCTCGATTAGGATGCGTTCTCGTGCTATACTGCTTCTGGTCGATGGAGAGGTGCCGTCATGGGCGATGTCGAGAAGCTTGAACGCCAGATTAAGGATCTTTCCCCCGAGGAGCTCGCGGCATTCCGCAAGTGGTTCCTTACGTACGATTGGGAGGTCTGGGACCGCCAACTTGAGCAGGATGTCGCGGCCGGCAAGCTCGATGCGCTTGCGGAGAAGGCCCTGCGGGACCATGCGGCAGGAAAATCCACCAAGTTTTGAATCACCACGCCTCGCCTGACTTCTGGGTCTGCTACCGTTCTTTACCGGCCGAGGTTCAGCAACTCGCAGATCGCGCGTACGAACTCCTCAAACGCGATTCCCGTCACCCCTCGCTTCATCTGAAAAAGGTTGGTCGCTATTGGTCAGTCCGAGTAGGTGATCGGTATCGCGCACTCGCAGTTGAAGCGCCCGATGGACTTGTCTGGTTCTGGATCGGGACCCATACGGAGTATGACAAGCTGCTTGGGTGACACATCATTGCCGCAGCGCCGCAAGCGGTTCCGGGTTGCCAAACTCGCGGTGTAGGGAGACGCCATGCCCCCGACCCTCACCCTCCCCCTCGATGGGGGGAGGGAATTGTAACGGTTGGGCCGCCGGCGGGGACGCGCTGCAGTAAGATCAA
>VBOF01000346.1 GCA_005877855.1 Nitrospirota bacterium
CTTCCACCAAATCCCAGAACCGGTCCTTGAGGGTGACCTCTCCTCCCACAAAGGTGATATTGCTGCGCCGAGGCAGCTTGCGGAGAATGGCAAGGATCTCGTCGTAACTTAATTCAGCCTTTTTCTCGATCTTGCGGCCGAGGGTCTCTTCCTCTACTCTCAGATAGCAGAAATCACAGGTCAGATTGCACCGATACGTGAGCTCGAGAGTGACATTACGACAGGGGAAGACAAACCCCGCGAACCATCGGAACGGAATGCCGTAATACAGGTTTTTCAGAATGCCAAGGATCCCTCATCTTCTGACGTAAGTCGGGTGATGCAATCAGCATGCCAAGGGCCCGAGTGAGAGCGATCGGGTCACGCGGTGGGACCAAGACGACATTCTCTCCATCTCGGAACCGGCTGCTGGGTCGGCTTGGATACGTGCTGACAATAGGAAGGCTGTGGACGAGGCCAGCCAGCAACGTGCCGCGTCTGGTTGAAATTCCATCGTCATACGGTACCACATAGATATCGCTTGCCTCAAGCAGGGTAGCCACACGTGTCCGCTCACAATGCCCAAGCCAGACCACATTTTTGACCACCCCGGTCCCCTGGCATCTAAACTGCAATCCTTGGTAATAGGCATCGGCACCCGGCCACGCACCGCCGATCATGAGAAGCATGAACTTGATCCCAGCCGCCTGTAGCCGATCGGCGGCCGCTAACAGTGTCTCAATGCCCTTGCCAGCGTAGGCGAACCTAAAGTGGCTCAGTAAGACGGAGTCTACGCCAAGGCCAAACTCGGCTCTGACGGATCTCCGGGTTCCCTCTGGATCGGCTGACGGGCCAGGGATGTTCGATCCAATGGGAATCTCGCGAATTCGGTTCCGCACGAACGGCAGATAGCGCGAAATCAGGTAACTCACTTCCTCATTAGGACAGATGATCCGCCGGCTGGCGCCGACGAGAAGCGGCGCGAGAAGCTTGGCCGAAGGGTATCCTCCAACCAGCGTGTGGACGGTGACAATGACAGGAGGGCCGCGACGGACGGCCATCGCGGCCGGTAGCCACTTTATCCACGGAAGCCTACCAAAGAGTTCCGGAGTGTACTGCATGTTGACAAGATCGAACTCCTCTCGGCACAACTTCCCAACGAGGGAATACACAGTCCGCAGATCCCACTGCGCGGCGAATGGAATCACCTTGACTGCTGTTTCGGGCTCGGGGTGATGGGTAGTCGACGCCACGACGGTTACGGAAACCCCCAAAGCGGCAAGGTACCCGGAGAGGTTATAGGTGTAATCGCCAACACCGCAGGGCACGGCATTGGGTGGGAATGTGGGACACAGCATGCAGACTCTCATGGACTCGACCTATGTTCCCCTTCCCTCGAACTAGCCCACATCCGTCGAAGAAACCACGCCAGACCGCTCAGAACAGCCAGGTTTGAAACGAACATAATCAGTTGGTTGCGCATCAAGACAGAGCCCACTGGTGTCGGCAGAAGACGAAGAAGATCCCCGGCGCTCACATCAGGACGGCTGACGACAGTGTGAAGAGTCTCGAAACCCAGCCACGTCGGCAACGCTTCCTTGAAGAACACCCCCATACCAGTCCCGGAAATCCAGGTCTTGAGCGCATAAGTAAAGAGGCCTGGGTCGGAGATCACACCTGCCTGGGCACTCAGGTAGCCACAGATCACTGACGGCACGGCAACAAGAAGAAGCGCATTCCGTCCAACCCGCTCCAGATAATATCCGGCAAACCCGGCGAATAAGGGCACAGCCGGGTAAAGCATCCGATGGCCGAGATTGGTTCCAAAGGTCGCTTGATCGCCATATTCGGAGTGATGGGCCCCCACCCCCAACCACAGGCTGACCATGAACAGAACCGCCACCACAGCCTCCCCCCGTCGCCCTATCCGCCACGCCACTCCAATGCCAACACATGCCAAGAGCAGAAAGGGGGAATAGAGAAACAATCCTCCGTGTGGCCCCGCAAGGAGATCCAGCAGGACTCCAAGTTTAGGCATGAGAAAGCTCGGGTGGAGCACATCACCTGCGTAGAAATATCCGGAACGCCACGGTCGTCCAAATAACCACCAATTATAGACGCCAAGCAGAACCACCACAGGCATGAAGCCCAGGAAGAAGACGGCTCCTCGTTTGACACCATTGCGCCCGCCGACGAGAGCAAGAAGGAGCGGCCCAATCAGGCCAGACTGGAGAGCAAACAGGGTTGCCATGCCAGCCGAGCAACCAGCAGTGGCCAGCCGCCAGCTTTTGCCTGGCGCAAGCGCCAACCGGAACGCCGTCAACACCGCCAGAGCCGCAAAGCTCTCCTTGAGCAAGACCGTCCCCAAAAAAAAATTCGGCGTTCCAAAAGCCACCAGCGCGGCCGTCAAGAGCTGTCCACGACGCCCCGCGCCCAGCCAGCCTGTGAGCCACAACACTTGAACGACAATCAACGATGCGACGGTCGCTCCCACGACAAGCACTAAGACGGCATTAAAGGCTTGAAACTCGTCCGGCGTATCCACTGGTCCAACGGTGACACGCCAGAAACCATACAGGGGGATGACAAGAAGAGCGACGCCAGGCGGGTGGGCCGAAACAACACGTCCGTTGACAGTGACGGTATCTTTCCCGTCATAAAAGTGGGGATGGGCCATCTCCCAACGTCCCGTATCGACAAAGGAGACCGCTGCGTCCAGAAAATTATAGGTCATGGAGGATTGGAGCCAGGGGTTCCAGAAGGCCGCGTAGATCAGCCAAGCCGTCACAAAGATGCGCACGGCATCGTCTTGAAACTTCTCATGAAGGACCCTCAACATTCAGCCATCACCTTGATCGGTGCATGCCCTTTGCCGATCGTGCTTCATAACCTCG
>VBOF01000347.1 GCA_005877855.1 Nitrospirota bacterium
AGAATCGCAGGCTTTGCTTATTAAATTCGATGGAAGGAGCTGTTAGGGCGTCTTCCTATTTTTGTCGATCTCGTTAACTGTCGGGACGTTGAAACTGATAGCCTCACGCTTGAATAGATTCTCATAGGGCTCGGCCTCCAGTTCTTTCGTCAAGGCCTCGCAAAGTGCCTCGAACTCTTTGTCCACCCAATCCCTGGCTTTCTCGATAAGCAATTGCAGATTACTATAGTTCTCCTGTTCAAGAGTTTCTGCGACGGTATTGACGCAGATAATTTTTTCGATCTTAAACGGCTTGTTTCCCTTGTTCAGCACGGCACCTGGAAGGCTCTGGGCGTAAGAATTTTCATCATGAATGAAATGCTTATTTCGCAGGTTTTTAAAATAGTCGAACACCGTCAATGCGAGAGAGTCTCCCTTGTAAATCTTCTTAACGCTTAACTGAGACCGCGCCCCGCTGTCACCGAAGCACTTCATCATGTGAACGATCGCGGAGCGCCACAGCGCCTGTTGGACGACCCAGGGACGATCTCCAACCTGGTTGATTGCCTCCAAACACTGGACAGCAAACTCGAGATCTGCCTTATGTAGCGCTAGATCTGCCAACCTCTTGGCTTTCAGTCCGTTGAGTCGGACGACCTTTACCGCATCAGGGAAACCCTCAATATGCAGCCCTGTGTCAGTTCTAGATATTGGGAAGTGCTCCATGACAGACCTCTAATTTCCGACATAGATTGCTTCGTCGCAATCAATGCTCCTCGCAATGACACGCGAAATTACAGGCTGCCCAGCTCGCCTTCGTAGAGGAAGGCGCGGGTGTCGCGGGCGATGGCGTCGGGATCGCGCTGGATGCGCGCGACGCCGGTCTCCATCGCGGAGCGGGCCACCGCCGCAGCGACCGCCGGCGGCACGCGGAAGTCGAAGGCGTCGGGAATGATGTAGTCCTTCTGCAACTCGTCGGTCGGGATCACGTCGGCGAGCGCCTGCGCCGCCGCTTGCTCCATCTCATACGTGATGGTGGTGGCCCGCACGTCCAGCGCACCACGGAATATGCCAGGAAAGACGAGGCTATTGTTGATCTGATTGGGAAAGTCCGAGCGGCCGGTCGCGACAATGCGCGCGCCCGCGGCCAGCGCCTCTTTCGGCATGATCTCCGGGGCTGGATTGGCCAGCGCAAACACGACCGGGCCCGGCGCCATCAACTTCAGCATCTCCGGTTTGAGCACCCCCCCGGCCGACACCCCGATGAACACATCGCGTCCCGGCAGCGCATCTTCCAACTGCCCCATGAGCCGTCCCCGGTTGGTCTGCGCGGCCAGCTCCGCCAGCGTCGGGTTCATGCCCACCTCGCGTCCTTCGTACACGATCCCATGCACGTCGGTCAGGATGATGTCTCGCGCGCCACGCCGCAGCAGGAGACGAGCGATCGCCGTCCCGGCCGCCCCCGCGCCACAGATGACGATCTTCGCCTCCTCCAACCGACGTTTCAGCAGCCGCATGGCGTTTAGAATCCCCGCGAGCACCACCACCGCCGTCCCGTGCTGGTCGTCGTGGAAGACCGGGATGTCCAGCGCGGCCCGCAAGCGCCGCTCGATCTCAAAACACCGCGGCGATGCGATGTCCTCGAGGTTGATCCCCCCGAACGTCGGCGCGAGGTACCTGACCGCTGTGATGATCTCATCGGTATCCTGCGTCCCCAGGCAGATCGGAAACGCCTCGATGCCCGCGTAGAAGTGGAACAACACCGCTTTCCCTTCCATCACCGGCAAGGCCGCGCGCGGCCCTAGATCGCCCAGACCCAGCACCGCTGACCCGTCCGTCACGACCGCGACCAGATTCCCCTTGGCCGTGTAGTCATACACTTTCGAGGGCTCCTTGGAAATCTCTTCTGCCGGCTGCGCAGGACCCGGCGACACGTAGAACGAGCTCAGGACGGTCAGGTCCTTGACCGGGATCTTGGGCTTGACCTCGAGGATCCCGCCGTACCGCGCATGCAGGTCGAGCGACTGCTGCGCCACCGTCGCCGACGGGCCGCTCCGATCGGGCGGGATCGGGAACTTCCCCTCATACACGTACCGCAGCGTGCGCTCCCGGATCTGCTCCGGGTCCACCTGCTTTCTCGCCCGACCGGTTTTGATGGCAGCCTTCGCCACCGCCGCGGCGATGGCCGGCGCCACGCCATAGTCCATCAGGCTCGGCAGAATCCGGTCCGGCCGCAGCTCGCCTTCGGG
>VBOF01000348.1 GCA_005877855.1 Nitrospirota bacterium
ATTCATTCTAAGAAATCCCCTCCGCCTTTGTAAACCCGCTTGCCAGAGAGTGGAGACCCCTGTTACAGTGTGAACCGTTCAATGCCCAGCCAGTGATGCAAGGAGAATTGACGTGGAAAACGACCTGATTGCCAGACTGACAGCGGTTCTCAAAGATAAGAACTACAGGGACATCCCTCTGGATTTCGTCGTCGAGCATGTCCGGGAAGCCATCAAGGGCCGCACGATCAAGGCGTTCCACGTCAACAAACACATCCCGAACGGCTACGAGGATCAAGGCGCGTTCAATCTGCTGATCGTCACGGCAGGCCATCACCTCTTCGACTGCGTCATCGGGGAAGAGTACTTCCGCTACGACACGGTCGCGATCACGGCCATCGATAAATTCCAGGTCATCGACGGGCAGTGGGAGAACAAGGAGACGAACAAGACCGAAGACTTCCTAAGCCTGCGTCTCTCCCACGGCGACGAAAGCCACATCGCCCTGGCGTTGGAGGACCCCGAGCGCCTGAGCCTCAAAGCCCTAGCCGACATGATCCTCTCCATCCGCAACCCCGAGAATTAACCCTCAAAGAAGTGTTGAGCGCGGGTGGCGCCGACCTGGACTCGCCCGCCCGCAGCGGGGTCCCTACGCCGGGCGGGGTGCGAGGACGGACGGGTCCAGGTCGGAGACAGGCCCCGCATTCAAGACCTTCACGCCCTCAGCCGCCGAGTTTCAGAATAATGTCCCATTCCTTGGGAGTTACCGGCATCACGGAGAGTCGGTTCGCCCGGCGCAGCAAGGGCATCTTCTCCAACCCTTTGGTCTTGCGCAAGGTATCCAGCGTCACGGACTTGCGAAGCGGCTTAATCGCCCTCAGGTCCACCATGTCCCAGATCGGCTTTCCGCGCGTCGCTTTGGCGTCGTAATGGATGTTCTTGCGATCGAACTGGGTGTGGTCGGGATAGGCCTCCCGCACGACTTCCGCGAGACCGACGGCGGCCAGTGGGTCGCAGTTGCTGTGGTAGAAGAGCACCTGGTCCCCGACCCGCATCTCCCGCATGAAGTTGCGGGCCTGGTAGTTCCGCACCCCATCCCAGTGGTTGGTCGAGTTCTTCGACTGCACCAGGTCGTCAAAGCTGAAGGTGGTGGGCTCCGACTTCATCAGCCAGTAGCGCGGACTCGGCATCGCCGCAGAATATTCTCCGCGGCAGGTCGAGTCAAGCCTTGCCATGCCAGCAGAGTCCGGCTAAAGTATGGCTATGGGCACGTTACAGCTTGATGACCGCGCGCCAGCATTCAACCTGCCGAGCGTGGACGGCCGCACCTATAGCCTGGAGACGTTCGCCGACAAACCGGTCCTCGTGGTGATCTTCAGTTGCAACCACTGCCCGTATGTCCAGGCTTACGAAGATCGGATGGTCGCCACCCAGCGGGACTATCGAGACCGTGGAGTGCAGTTCGTCGCCATCAATTCGAACGACGACAGGAACTACCCGGAAGACAGCTTCGAGCGGATGGGCGCACGCGCCAAGGCCAAGGGTTTCAACTTTCCATACCTCCGCGACGCGACGCAGACGGTCGCGCAAGCCTATGGGGCCACCCATACTCCCCACCTCTTCGTCTTTGACCAGGAGCGCCGCCTCCGTTACACGGGGAAGATCGACGACAACTGGCAGGACCCGTCGACCGTGGCGCGCCATTATCTGAGGGAGGCGCTGGATGCCCTCTTGCAGGGGTCCGCGCCGACGGACGCCACGACCCACGCGATCGGCTGTTCGATCAAATGGGCCCACTGAGTCAGCTGCCTCGACACAACCCAGCCGTCCTGCTCTGCCTGCTTCTGGTGTCCGCCTCGGACCCCACTGCGCAGACGGACGGAGGCCACTCACGGTCTTCTTGTGAGGGGATCGCCACAGTCGCCGGCACGTCCCTTGCCACCGAATTGGTCGCCGAAGGCTTCACGCTGCCGGTCCATCTGGCCGCGCCCCCTCATGACGTCAACCGCCTGTTCGTCGTCGAGCAGGACGGGGCCATCAAGATCATCAAGTCTGGCAAAACGCTGCCGCAGCCGTTCCTGGATATCCAC
>VBOF01000248.1 GCA_005877855.1 Nitrospirota bacterium
AGCCGTTGCCCGGCGTCGTGACAATTCCGGCCCTCTCCAGCAGATGCGCCGTGAAGGACACGGAGGTGAAGCCCTTCGGCACCGTGACCCAGACGTAGAAGGCTGCGTGGAGCGGCTCCACTTCCAGCCCGACCCGCTTGAGCCCCGGGAGCAGCACGTCGCGCCGCTCCTGGTAGACCGCCCGGATCCCATCGGCCAGCGAATCCCCCTGGCGCAACGCCGTGATCCCGGCCTCCTGCACAGCCTGGAACGCGCCGGAGTCGAGGTTGCTCTTGACCTTGCCGAGCCCGGCCAGCACCTGCTTGTTGCCGACCCCGAACCCGATCCGCCAGCCGGTCATGTTGAAGGTCTTGGACAGCGAGTGAAACTCGACTCCGACCTCCTTGGCGCCAGCCGCCTCCAGGAAGCTGGGCGGGCGCCGTCCGTCATAGTAAATCTCGGAATAGGCCGCGTCGTGGCACACGATGATCCGGTGCTCGCTCGCGAACTCGACCACGCGCTTGAAGAAGTCCTTGCCGGCCGTTGCCGATGTCGGGTTGTTCGGATAGTTCAGAAACATCAGCTTGGCCTTGCGCACCACGCCCTTGGGAATGCTCCGGAGGTCAGGCAGGTAGTGGTGGGCCTTCGTCAACGGCATCACGTACGGCGTGCCCCCTGCAAAGCTGGTCCCCACCGGATAGACAGGATACCCGGGGCTCGGCACCAGGACCACGTCGCCGGGGTCCACGAAGGCCAGCGGCACATGGCCGATCCCCTCCTTCGAGCCGATCAGCGTGAGGACCTCGTCGGCCGGATTGAGCGTGACACCGAAGCGCCGCTGGTACCAGTCGGCGACCGCCTGTCGGAAGCTCAGCATGCCTTCGTAGGACGGATACTGGTGGTGCTTCGGATTGTCCACCGCCTGCCGCATCTGCTCCACGATCGGCGCGGGGGTCGGCAGGTCCGGATCGCCGATGCCCAGATTGATGATGTCCACCCCGCGGGCGATGGCTTTCTGCTTCATCTCATCGATCGCGGCGAACAGATACGGCGGCAAGGTCCTGATCCGGCCCGAGGGCTCTATCGGAAATCCCGCCATGAAACGGCGCTCCTTTCGTCCTGCCTATCACCCCCAAGGGGGAGATTCTAGCAAAGGCAAGTATCAGGGTACTGCATGGGATGAGAAAAAGAAAAGGGGTTTTGACACGGTCATACCCGCGTGATAGCGTTGGCCATGCCTGCCCGCATGGCCTGCTGGTCGCTGTTCTTCATGATCCTGAGCATCAGCGCATGCCCGGCTGCACCGGTCGATCAGACCGGCGGCCCGATTGATCCTGCCCTGCAAGTCTCCATTTCCGAGTACCGGGACACTCCCGACGCCGAGCGCGCGGACCAACTCTTCGCCGACATACTGGGTCGTCAGGATGCGACTCCGGCGGCCGTTTCGGCCATCCTCGCCGCAGGCCGCTCCTACCGGGTCGAACCAGTGGGCACCCTGCCGAGCCGCGAACTTCGCCTGGGGGAGCGCCTGTTCTCCTACGGCCTGTACGTTCCGGATTCGTACCGGCCGGACAAGCCGCACGGGCTCGTCATCTGCTTGCACGGAGCCGGCTTCACCGGGGACACCTATCTGGAACGCTGGCAGACCCGCCTAGGCGAGGGCTACATCCTGGCCTGCCCGACCCTGCCGATGGGGGACTGGTGGACTCGCACTGCGGAGGACCTCGTCCTAGCCACCATCAGCGCAGTTGAGGCCCGCTACCATGTGGATCCCAACCGCGTGTTTCTCACTGGCATGTCCAACGGCGGGATCGGAGCGTACCTGATCGGCGCGCATCATGCCTGGCGCTTCGCCGCCGTCGTACCCATGGCCGCCGGGCTGGACGACATCCTGATGCCGTTCCTGGAAAACTTCCGACAGACGCCGCTGTACATCATCCACGGCCGGCAGGACCAGGTGATGCCCGTCTCCCTGAGCCGCGCCATTGACGGGGCCCTGACCGAGTTGGGCTACCTGCACGTGTACCGGGAGCATGATCGCGTCCATCCGATGGCTGGCGGCCATTTCTTCCCGCGGGAGGAACTGCCGGACCTGATCGCCTGGCTGGCGGGCCGGCACCGGAACCCGTACCCGAAGAAACTGACTGTCGTACGCGACGCGTCGCATCTCCTGCCATTCAACTGGGTGCGGATTGACGCGACAGACCGCATCGCCGAGTTTTCGGAGAACCTCGTCGACCGCCGGGACGAGGCCATCGCCACTAAACGCTACGCCAGATTGGAGGCGGAAGTCGTCGGGCCCAACAAGATCGAGGTCCGCACGCACCGCATCCGCCGCTACACCCTCTATCTCAATGAGAACCTGGTGGACCTCGCGCGCCCTGTGACGATCATGACCAACGGAGTCCTCACCTACGAGGGATTGGTGGTTCCCAGCACCAGGACCCTTCTGCGCGAGGCGCGCGCCAGGCAAGACCCCGGTACCATTTTTTCAGCCTCAGTGTCGGTGGCGGTCCCCAGTTCGAAATGAGCCGTCCCATTGTCTCAACCCATGTGCGGACGGTACAAGGTCTCATCCATCACGGAGGCGAGTCACGAACGTTGTCGCCTTGCTCGACGTGGGCACCGTCCTGGACGGCGATCGTCCCTCCGTTCTTGACGAGCCGGTTCCTGAGGACCGTGCCTTTGGCGCCGGCCTGGACCACTACGGCATCATAGCGATTGTTAGCAATCACGTTACCTTCCACCCACACGTTGGACTGGCCCGCGATGGTGACCCCGTAGTCGTTGTCGCGCACTTCGCTGTCGATCAACTCGCCCTGGGCATCCACGAACGACACGCCGGTGGTCTCGCTGCCGCCGAGCAGGCTCTTTTCGATACGGACCGCTTTCGCCTGCTGGACGTAAAGGAGGCCGCGGGCGCGGATGTTCGAGAGGAGGATGCGCGAGCCGTTGAAGATGCCGACGGCCAGGCCTCCATTTTCGGCAATGGTCAGGTCGCGGACTTCGATCTCATTGGCGCCGTACGGCCACTTGCCGATCCGAAACGCGCCCACCCGCTTCAAACCGGAGATCGTCACCTGGTCGCGGGACTCGCCGATCAGCCGCAGCCGGTCCTTGCTGTGAACGACCACGTCTTCCCGATAGTGTCCTGCCTTGATGAAGATCGTGTCGCCCGCCTTCGCATCGTCAATGGCCGCCTGGATCTCACGATAGGCGCCAGAACCGTCCTGTGCCACTATCACCATGTGACCGGACGGTGCGGAATCAGCCGCCACCACGCTGCCGGAAAGCGCGAGCCATGCGATCACCAGAGTCGGCATTGTCAGTCCACGGCTCATCGGAACGCTGGAGTACCCATGAGGCGGACTAATTCGACCATTGCTTGGAATCCTCTGCGGCAGGCCAGCGAGTGCAGGTTGCTCCAGAAAAAGCCGCCTTCCGGTGGCGCGCCTGCAGTTTTCTTAAACTCCATAATCACCCGGTCCGCTCGGGAGCCGTCGGAATGGGCTTGCATCCAGCCCGTCATCAGATAGGCCGTGGCGTCTCCCAACACCGCCGCCTGCACCTCGGTCAAGCCTAACCGCCTCCCGGCGTAATACGCCATGGCCGCATAGACTTCGCTGTGATCCGCGTCCTGGATCCGAACTTCATGAGCTTGAGCTTGCCCAGCCTGTCGCATGGTGGGATCCTTGGTCTCCTCCCCGCCTCGGAAGGCTTGCCCGCGCAGCCCGGACTTCTCCAGCGTGAGGAGCCTCTGTACCGCCACAAACGACACCGCCGGCGGGAGGCCCTTTCGGTCGCGCTCCGCGACGATGCGCCACTCTCCCAGGTTCAGTTCACCGATCTGGCCGGCCTGGGAGAACGCCTTTCTGAAACGCTCCCACTCCACGGCCAACTGGGCCTTCATGGCCTCGTCCAAGAGTTCACCGCTCATGGCGCGCGGATTGTACCGACCTTTGCCGCAACGATGCAATGTGCTAGAGTTTCGCCATGTTGCAGGTAGGGCTGACAGGCGGGATCGCCACCGGCAAAAGCACGGTCTCGCGCCTCTTCGTGGAGTGCGGGGCGCACCTCGTGGACGCTGACGTGCTGGCCCGCGAGGCGGTGGGCCCAGGCAAGCCGGCTCTGCAGGAGATCGTCAAGGTTTTCGGTAAGGACGCTCTCCGTGCCGATGGCACCCTGGATCGGGACCGCCTCGGCCATGCAGTATTTGGTGATGCCAAGCAACTTGCGCGGTTGAATGCCATCGTCCACCCCCATGTGGCCATCGAGCAGGAGCGCCGATGCCAAAAGATCGCCGCCCAGGCGCCGCATGCCGTCATTATCTACGATGCCGCTCTGCTGATCGAAGCGAAGGCGCACACACGCATGGATCGCATTATCGTCGTAACCGCGGACGAGCAGACCCAGGTCGATCGCCTCAAAGCCCGGAATCACCTCTCAACGGAGGAAGCCCGCAAACGCATCGCCGCCCAGATGCCCCTGTCCGAAAAGGTGAAGGTGGCGGACTACGTGATCGACGGCACCCTCCCGCTGGAACAGCTCCGAAAGGAAGTCCAGCGCCTCTACGACGAGCTCAAGCACCAAGCCTGAGCAACCCGCCCCTTCCCCTCCCTCTCGCCCTGTGTTACAGTTTTCTCATGTCTACGCGGGATGTCGTCATCATCGGGTCCGGGCCGGCAGGGCTGACCGCCGCCATCTACACAGCACGGGCGAACCTTGCACCCCTGCTGATCGAAGGAGTGCATGCGGGCGGGCAACTGGCTTTGACCACCGAGGTGGAGAACTATCCGGGGTTTCACCACGCCATCATGGGCCCTGACCTCATCAAGGAGATGCGAGCCCAGGCAGGACGGTTCGGCACGGAATTCCTGCACGGCGACGTCTCCGCAGTGGACATCAAGCGCACGCCGTTCACTCTGACCATCGGAGGCGAGCGAAGCGTCGAGACCCGCACTCTGATCATCGCCTCCGGCGCCTCCGCCAACATGCTGGGCCTCAAATCCGAACGACGCCTGCTGGGGCACGGCGTCTCGACCTGCGCCACATGCGACGGATTCTTCTTCCGCGGCAAGGAGCTGGTCGTGGTCGGCGGCGGGGATGCCGCCATGGAGGAGGCGCTCTTCCTCACGAAGTTCGCCACGCGCGTGACGGTGGTTCACCGCCGCGACGCGCTCCGGGCATCCAAGATCATGCAGGACCGCGCCCGAAAGAACGCGAAGATCGGCTTTATCTGGAACACGGTGGTCGAGGACATCCTGGGCGACCCGGTCGTCACCGGCGTGCGGCTGCGGGACGTCAAGAGCGGCGCGGTCACCGAGAACCGCTGCGACGGCGTCTTCGTCGCGATCGGCCATTCGCCCAACACCAAGCTGTTCAAGGATCAGTTGAAGCTGGACGACAAGGGTTACGTCCTTACGCACGACGGGACCAAGACCAGCGTGCCCGGCGTGTTCGCCGGCGGCGACGTGCAAGACCACGTCTATCGCCAGGCCATCACCGCCGCCGGCTCCGGCTGCATGGCCGCGATGGACTGCGAGCGCTACCTGGAATCGTCTGGGCACTAGTGTCGCTGTTGCCAACGATCTAACGATGTGTGTCATTGCGAGCGGAGCGAAGCAATCTCAAGATTCCATCAACCACGAGATTGCTTCGTCGCTTCGCTCCTCGCAATGACGTGAATGTATGCATTACGTCATCGCGCACTACCATGAGCTGGCCCTGAAGGGCCGCAACCGTCCCTTCCTCGTGGACCGGCTCGTGCGCAATCTCCGCGAAGCCCTCCGCGGCACCAGCCCCTGCCATGTGGAAAGCCTGGCAGGCCGCATCCGGATCTCTCTGGACGATCCGACCCAGTGGTCCACGATCAAGACCCGGCTCGACGCCGTCTTCGGCCTGGCCAACTTCGCCCCGGCCGTCCATGTGTCGAGCGAACTCGAGGTCATGACCAAGGCGATCTGCGAATCCGTCCAGAGCCTCTCGTTCCACACGTTCCGGGTTACCACCAAGCGGGCCGACAAGTCCTACCCGCTGACCTCCATGGACGTGAACCGCCACGTCGGCGCCGCGGTCGTAGAGCGCACCGGCGCGCACGTGAACCTGGACAACCCGGAGTCCACCATCTACATCGAGATCATGGGCTCGGGCGCCTATTACTATTACGAACGGTTCCCCGGCGCGGGCGGGTTGCCGGTCGGCATGTCCGGCAAAGTCGCCTGCCTGCTATCGGGCGGGATCGACTCGCCGGTGGCGGCCTACCGCATGATGAAGCGGGGCTGCCGGGTCGTCTTCGTCCACTTTCACGGCCATCCTTACGTGACCCGCGCCTCGGCCGACAAAGCCGAAACGCTGGCCCATCACCTCACGCGGCACCAGTATTATTCGCGCCTGTACCTGGTTCCTTTCGGTGACATCCAGCGGCAGATCGTTCTCACCGGGCCGGCCCCGCTTCGGGTCGTTCTCTACCGCCGGCTGATGGTGAGGATCGCGGAGGAGCTCGGCCGTGCCAACAAGTGTTGGGCGCTGGTGTCGGGTGACAGTCTGGGGCAGGTCGCCTCGCAAACCGCCGGCAATCTGACCGTAGTGGACGAGGCAGCGACGCTGCCATTTTTGCGCCCGCTGATCGGCATGGACAAGGTGGAGATCACCGAGCAGGCGCAGAAGATCGGCACCTACGAGACTTCGATCGAGCCGGACCAGGACTGCTGCCGACTCTTCACGCCTCCAAACCCGACGACCCAGGCAAACCTGGAAGAGGTCCGCCGGGCCGAGTCCCGACTGGACATCCATGGGCTGGTCAAGCAGGCCGTAGAGAAAGTCGAACTCCGCGAGTTCAAATTCCCAGAGTAGCTCTAACTTCACCTTTTCTTAGAATCAGACTCAAAGAGTTTATCCAACATTTGTGGGACTAGCGAGCTTGCGACGGGATGGGAATTGACAAACTTCATCTCTGTGAATTCGACGCTGACCTTCATCTCTGGTTTGCCAATAGGAAAGGCATGAATCTTCAGCATCTTGATGATGTCACCCATGTCCCAGCCCCAAAGTTCTTCGTATGAGATCACAATTGCATCGGTTTGAGGCATCTGGTTAGGTGGTCCCATTGCGACGTTCTTCCCTCTTATCCCAAGGTATTTCACAATTTCAGTCGGAACGTCTAACTTTACATTGCCTTTAACGCGATCTTTTGTATATTTCTCGTAATCGAGTCGCAGATTCATAAGAGGAAGTGGTAGTACTGGGAACAGTTCGCTGTAGTTGTACGCAATCACTTCCGTTAAATCATTCTGAATAACATAAAAACTCGTCGCTTTTTCCATCTCCACACCATCACCGACGAGAGTGAAGTTGCGCGTCGCGCAACCCGAAGTGAGAACCAGAACGATTAGTATCAGCCTTATTCGCATTCCTTGGTTCTCCAAACCAGGACTCAAACCTTTAACCTCCGGCGACAAGGCTAGGCTGCTGGTAGCGAGCTGTCAAGCAGGTGGCGCCGATGTCGTCGACGGTGGAGGGGTGGCAGCGAGTGGGACCCTGGCGGAGCGGAAGAGCGTACAGCGCGAGTCTGCGGGGCTGCAACGCCGAAACGCTCTGAGCACGTCAGGGTGACTCGCTGACAGGACCCCGAAGCCGCAGGCGACAGAACTCGCGTCAGGGCCGCATGGCCTGGAGCTTGGCAGCCATGGCGTCGACTGGCAACGTATTGACAACATCGGCGGCCGTGACCCCACCTTTGCGGGCCACATTCACGCCAAAGGGTACGTCTGCCAACCCCTCCGTGCTGTGGGCATCGGGATTGACGCTGAACTTGACCCCCTTCTCCTTCGCATAGCCGCAGAGCCGCCAATCCAGGTCGAGCCGGTGGGGATTCGCATTGATCTCCACGATCTTCCCGTGCGCCCCCGCCGCGTCCAACACCTGCTTCATGTCCACCCGGTAGGCGTCTCTAGACAGCAGCAGCCGCCCGGTCGCGTGGCCCAGCATCGTGACGTAGGGATTGGCCAGCGCCCGGCAGATCCGCTTGGTCTGGTCTTCTTCGGACAGATTGAAACGGCTGTGCACGGAGGCGATCACGAAGTCAAAAGTCGCCAACACTTCATCCGGATAGTCCATCGCGCCGTCAACGAGAATGTCCGCCTCGATGCCTTTGAAGATCCGGACGTCCGGCAACTTTTTCTGCACCGCTGCGATCTCGGCGTGCTGCGCTCGGATACGGTCCTCCTTGAGACCATTCGCATAGAAGGCCGATTGGCTGTGGTCCGAGATCCCGATGTAGCGGTACCCGAGCGCGCGCGTAGCCTCCACCATCTGCTCCAGCGTTGCCGAGCCGTCGCTGTAGATGGTGTGCGTGTGGAAGACCCCCTGGATCTGCCCTGGCTCGAGCAGCACCGGCAGGCGCCCGCTCTCAGCTAATTCGATCTCACCATGGCCCTCGCGCATCTCCGGCGGGATATATGGGAGGCCTGCGGCAGCATAGATGGCTTTTTCTATTTCGCTCCGAGGAACGACTCCACGCGCTTGCAATCGCTGAGTCAATGCCTCCACGTGCTCCTGGCTCCCCGTTGCGCGTAGCAGCTCCCAGCCATACGCCGCAGCTTCGGTCAGCTTGATGGACACCGGCAGTCCCTGCGGAGAGCGGGCGACGAGGGTTCGCGTTTCCGGTTGATGTTCGACCTGCGTCACCTCCGGCACGCCGCGAAGGGCATGGACCAGACTCTGCGGCTGCCCTCCTGCTACGACGAGCATGATCCCCTGTACCACTTCGCATCGCCGTCGAATCTCACCAGCATGATCAGCGTGCACGACGCCCGGCGTTCCACGGATGGCCACCAGGATGCTCTCCGCCTCCTCGATGACATTCGCGTAAAGGTGGAACCCCTGATGGCGTTTGAACTGCCGGATGCCAGCTAAAATTTTCTCCTGGGTCTTGGCACCGAAGCCGGGCAGGCCCACCAGCCTGTTCTCAACACAGGCGTATTCGAGTTCGCCCACAGAACTCACACCCAGTTGCTCGTAGATCGTCTCTCCAAGGTCTGGCCGATCCCCTTCACGTTGCGCAGGAGACCCTTCTGCACCAGGACCGTCGGCTCTTCCGGGAGGCTCTCGATCACGCGCGCGCCGGTGGAGTACGCTTTGACCTTGAAGGGATTCTCTCCCTTCAGCTCCAGGAGGAACGCAATCTCCTCCAAAACGTCCGCGATTTCACGCTTGGTCATGCTGGCAGTTTATCCTGACGCAACCACGCACGCAATGCGGTACCGTAGGGGCACGGCGCGCCGTGCCCCTACAACCTCTGCACCGTTGCGCGTCCTGGCCGGACTTGCTAGCATGCTGACATGTCGAACAGGCGCGCAATTCTGTCCGGCTTGATCCTACTGGTCATCGGCGCGACTGTGTCCGCCGACGCCCAACCTCTGGGCCGTGACACCCAGACATCCAGCTCGTGTCAGATCGGGACCATCAAGAAGGGTGCCAGCGGTAAGCAGTGCGACGTGCCCATCCCCCAGAGCTGCAAGGTCGCCATCAACACGGCGACGAACATGCACTGGGCCGATATCGAAAAATCCGGCGGTGTCTCCTGCCGCTTCGACAGCAAGCTGACAGACTGGAAGACCCGGATTACCGGCACCTGCGGAACCTGCCATGCGCGTCAGTGCAGCGCCAAGTTCACCGTCTACTTCGATTGTCCGCAGCCGGATAGCAAATCGCCCAAAGCCCCATGACGCTCACAGAGCGAGTGAAGCGCAAGGCCCTTGAGCTGGGTTTCCAGGTTGTGGGGATCAGCCGCGTCACGCCCGACCGCCCTGAAGCGGCCAGCCTCGCGGAGTGGCTGGCGCGCGGTTACCACGGCGAGATGGCCTGGATGGCGCGGACTGCGAAGAAACGCCAGAACCCCGCCCTCCTCCTTCCCGGCATCCGGGCCATCGTCTCGGTCGGAATGAACTACGATACCGAGGACCAGCCGGACGACCGACCGGGACACGGCCACATCGCCCGCTACGCCAGGGGCGAGGACTACCACCGGGTCCTCGGAGAGCGGCTGAAGGCGCTCGCATCGTTCCTGCAGGCGGAAGCGCCGGACTCGCGGAGCCGCGCCTATGTGGACACGGGTGCCGTGATGGAGAAGGCCTGGGCCCAGCGGGCCGGGCTCGGCTGGATCGGCAAGCACTCAAACCTGGTGTCCGCTCAGCATGGCTCCTGGCTAGTGCTGGGGGAGGTGCTGACGACGGCAGACCTGAACCCCGATGAGCCCGGCGCCGACCTCTGCGGGACCTGCACACTGTGCATCCGCGCCTGTCCGACCGGCGCCATCACCGAGCCCTACGTCGTGGACGCGCGCCGCTGCCTGTCCTACCTGACGATCGAGCAGAAGGGTCGCATCCCGAAAGAATTCCAGCGCGCGCTGGGGAACCGCATCTTCGGCTGCGATGATTGCCTGGACGTTTGTCCCTACAACCACCAGGCGACCCCGACAGCCGAACCGGCATTCCGCGCCACGCCCCTCACCTTGAACCCCAATCTGGACGCCCTGGCGCGGCAAACCGCCGCGGAGTTCCAGGCTGCGTTCCGCCACAGCGCCGTCCGCCGCGCAACCCATGAGGGTCTGCAGCGCAGCATCGCCATCGCCCAACAGAACGCCTCATGAACCCCTCGTTTTCCACCTACCTCGTCAACCCCCCGTTCGGCGACCCCGGCCTGTATGTCGAGATCCGTTGGGCCAAGCGCGCGCTCCTCTTCGACCTGGGCGACAACACGGCCTTGAGCCCGACTCGGCTGCTGCGCGCCATGGACGCGTTCGTCTCGCACACGCACATGGACCACTTCATCGGGTTCGACCGGCTGCTGCGCATCGCGCTGGGGCGGGGCAAGACGCTCCGCCTTTACGGCCCGCCGGGGTTGATCGCCAACATCGAGGGGAAATTGCGAGGCTACACCTGGAACCTGGTGGACGGCTACCCGCTGACGATCGAGGCGCGTGAATTCCATCCCCGGCAGATCCGTACCGCCGTCTATCGCGCCACCGAGGCCTTCCGGCCTGCCGAGGGACCGTTCGAAGTCAGGCCCGAAGGCGAGCCGTTTCTGGTCCTGGTGGATCCCATGTTCACGGTCTACGCCACGTCGCTGAACCACCGCATCCCGTCCTTCGCCTACGTCCTGCAGGAGAAGTTCCATGTGAACGTCAACAAGGAACGGCTGCACGCCGCGGGACTACCTGTCGGCTCGTGGCTGAAGGAGGTCAAGCAGCATCTCTGGGACGGCCGGCCCGACCACTTCCGGTTCACCGCGACGCTATATATCGAGCACCGCAAGGAAGAGCGGGAATTCGTGCTGGGTGAATTGAAGGAGCGCTTCGTGACGATCTCCCGCGGGCAGAAGGTCGCCTACGTGGTGGATGCCCGCTACGACGACGAGAACGAGGCCAAGATTGTCGCGCTGGCCCAGGGCGCCGACGTGCTCTACTGCGAGGCCCCCTATCTGGATCAGGACGCCGACAAGGCGCAGGAGCGGTACCACCTGACGGCGCGGCAGGCCGGCCTGCTGGCCCGAAAAGCCGGCGTCCGGGAGTTGGTCGTGTTCCACTTCTCCCCGCGCTACACAGGGCAAGGCGACCTGCTGTACAGGGAAGCGCAGGAGGAGTTCGCCTGCATCGGAGAGCGGGGATGAAGGCCCTCGTCCTCGGTGCGACCGGATTCCTGGGGTCCAATTTGGTGCGCGCGCTCCTGGCCAACGGACAGCAGGTCCGTGCGATGGTACGCCCGACGAGCAACACCCGGACGCTCGATGGTCTGGACGTGGAACGCGTGCTCGGGGACCTGCGCGATCCCGGTTCGCTGGCCCGTGCGTGCGCGGGCGTTCAGGTCGTCTACCAGACGGCCAGCTACTACCCGCCGCAGACGATCCCGGCCCGCGCCGCCAGGGCCCAAGCCTTGATGGAGACGCAGCATCTGCTGACTGCCGCGCAGCGCGCTACTGTGTACCGGTTGGTCTTCACCAGCACGCTCACCACCATCGGATTTCCGGCCGATGGCGGGCTGGCAACCGAAGCATGCCCGTTCATGCCGATGTTTCCGAACAATCCCTACCTGATAGCCAAGGTAGCCATGGAGAACCTGGTTCTGGACGCGGCGCGAGAGCGGGGGTTCCCGGCGGTGGTCGTCAATCCGACCGCCTTTTTCGGTCCCTATGACAGCAAGCCCACAAGCGGGACCCAGATTCTGATGATCGCGAGACGGCTGATGCCCCTGTACATCGCGGGCAAGGCCAACGCCATCGACGTCCGGGACGTGGCCGTGGGCATGATATTGGCAGCCGAGCGTGGCCGGCTTGGGGAGCGTTACATCCTGGGCAACTGGAACACCACGCAAAAGGAGCTCAATGCCCTCATCGCCCGGGAGGCCGGGGTGATGGCCCCGCTGGCGCCGGTCCCCTTCCCGCTGGCGCGATACGGGACCAAGGTGCTGGAATGGGCCTTCCAGACGGTCCTCGGGCAACCTTCTCCCGTTCCCAGTTTCTTCGTGGAAATGCTCCCGCACATGCAGCACTACGACTGCTCCAAGGCCATCCGCGAGCTGGACTATCCCCGCAACCCGGTCGAGACCGCCATCCGCGACGCCATCCAGTGGTTCCGGGGCAACGGGTACCTGGGACGTGTCTATCCTTCCGGATAGGACTTGACGCTATTGTTGTTGCATTTACAGAAATCTGGTTAAATGCCGGGTCTATTCTTAAAAAGTCCTTGTGGTGGTGAATAGCCCAGCACAGGTGATCGGTGCGCTGGGCTCAGTAAGCTTGGTGGGGAGGTGGAGCCATGGCAGATTTCGTTCGTAGTGCTTCTTACTTCAAAATGGCGGCTCCGGACAAGGCAGGGGAAGGCGCCCGCGCCCTCAGCGGGCTTCGCGATGCCGGCGTCAATTTGCTGGCGTTCTCCGGCTTTCCTCGGAACCGTCGCGCGCAACTCGATTTTGTGCCGGCCGACCCGATGGCCTTCAAAGCGGCGGCCAAGCAGGCCAAGCTCAAAGTGGTCGGTCCCAAGGCCTGCTTCCTGGCGGAAGGGGACGATCGCCCCGGAGCCGGCGCAGAACTGATGAGCAGGCTCGCGGAGGCGAGGATCAACGTCACCGCCATGCAGGCCATCTCGGCCGGCTCGGGTCGTTACGGCGCGATCTTTTGGGTCAAGCCAAGCGACGTCAAGAAAGCGGCGAAGCTCTTCGGCGTCCACTGACGTCGGGTAGGGGCGCCATCCGTGCGCCCCTACTTCACATTCACCACCGTGACGCCATCCCCGCCTTCGGCGCGCTCGCCGGGACGGAACGAGGCGACGTACGGCGAGGTCTTCAGGTAGTCGCGGAGCGCCTGCTTGAGCCGGCCGGTCCCGTGCCCGTGGATGATCCTGACCGTTTGGGCTCCGGCGAGTGCCGCCCGGTCCAGACACGCCACGACGGCTTCCTGCGCCTCTTCCGCCGTCTGGCCGCGCACATCCAGCACCGTTGAAGATTCTTGCATCTGAAGGGGCGCAGCATGCTGCGCCCCTACCGTCTTTTTCCCCCGTATCTCTTGAGACGCAGCCTCACCTGCTACTTCAGCCAAGCCGGCCAGATCCGAAACCGCCACCGAGACTTCCGCCTCGCCCATGCGGATCCGGACCCGTTTCTTGCCTGACGGATTCTCAAGCAGCACCCCCCGGGTGCCCAGCCGTTCCTTCGCCTCGCGGGCCTTGACCAGTCGCTTGTCGGTCTTGATCTCCTCGATCACCGACTGCACCTCGGCGCGCGCCTTCAGGATCTCGTCGGTGACCTTCTTGCGGACGGTCTTGCGGCTCTCTTGCTCGGTCGCGGCGAGCCGGGCGGCCAGCTCTTTCTGCAGGCGGGCCGCAGTCTCCGCCTCGGCCAGAAGCTCGGCCGTCCGACGCGCGTCTTCATCCAGCTTCCGGCGCGTCTCCTGCAGCTCCTCCATCAGCCGTTCCAGCGCGCGCTCCCTGGCGTCCACCAAGCGGACAGACTCGTCGAGGATCGCTTCATCCATGCCCAGCCGGCCGGCGATGTCGATGGCGGAGCTGCCGCCCGGCATCCCGAGGATCAATCGATAGGTGGGGGCCAGCGTGGCAATGTTGAACTCGACGCTGGCGTTGGCAAAGCCGGGATGGGACTGGGCAAGCGCCTTGAGGGCGTTGTAATGGGTGGTGGCGACGACCGTGAAGCCGCGCTCGGCCAAGTGGACCAGGAGCGCGTGCGCCAAGGCCGCACCCTCCGCCGGATCGGTGGAGGTCACCGGCTCGTCCAACAGGACCAGCGCCGCGGGGCCGGCCTCGCGGAGGAGAGCGATCATGTCGGTCATGTGGGCGGAGAAGCTGGAGAGGTCCTTGGTGAGGTCCTGCGCGTCCCCGATGTCGGCATAGACTTCGGAGAAGAATGCCATGTCCGATCCCGGCGCGCACGGAAGCTGTAGCCCCGCGCGCACCATGAGGGCGAACAGGCCGACGATCTTCAGCGTGACCGTCTTGCCGCCGGTGTTGGGTCCGGAGATGATCAACACGCGAACCGGATCGCACAGGTCGAGATCGTTCGGGACGACGGGCTCCTGCCCTTGCAGGCGGCTCAGGACCAGCAGCGGGTGGCGGGCCTCCTTGAGCCGGATACGCCCTTCCGCGTTCACCAGCGGATCGGAGGCTTTGAGCAGCCGCGCCAGCGAGGCCTTGGCGCGAAGACAATCCAGGCGACCCAGAACGTCCAGGCCAATCCTGAGCGCATCCGCGTGCGCCGCCACCTGCTGGCTCAGGTCCTGCAGGATGCGGTGCACCTCGCGGTCCACCGCCAGGTCTGCTTCCTTGATCTGGTTGTTCAGGTCCACCAACTCTCGCGGCTCGATGAACACCGTGGCTCCGCTGGCGGACATGTCGTGCACGATCCCGGGCACCTCGCTCTTCCGCTCGACCTTGATCGGCAAGACATAGCGGTTCTCACGCTGCGCGAAGTACTGCTCTTGCAGCAGGTCGGCGAACCGCGGCGACCCGAGCATGGTCTCCAGCTTCGCACGGATCTTCTGCTTGAGCGCGTTGGCGTGGTGGAGCAGGTCTCGCAACTCCGGTGTGGCGGACTCGCGAATGTTGCCTTCGTGGTCCACGCACCGGTCAATGGCGCGCTTCAGATCGGGCAGATCGTCGAGGTCGGCGGCGACGGCCGAGAGGGTCGGCGCCTCATCCCGGCGGCGCTGCAAGTAGCGCAGGATGTCGGAGACGAGGCCGAGCACGATCGCGAGGTCCCGGCAGTCCACAGCCAGCAGCAGGGCCCCTTTCGCCGCCCGCTCCACGACAAGGCGGAGGTCCGGGAAGCTGGTCAGCGGCAGGCCTTCCCCGCTCGCCTCCAGGGCCACCATCTCGGCAGTCTCCCGGAGCGAGGTGCTGGCTTCTTCCAGCGTCTCCGCCAGGGGCAGACTTCGGCACCGCTCGGCCCCCAGGGCCGACACGGCGCGACCGGCAAGCGCCTCCAGGACTGCGTTCCATTCCAGCACCTGCCTGGCCTTGGCCAGCAGCGCGTCACGATTCTTCACGAATGCCTCATTGCCAAACGAAGCGTAGTATACTCCGACCCCATGGCCTTGACGACGACAGAGATCCGGGAGGTCCTTGCCGAGATCGCTCCCTCGCTCGTCAGTGGCCGGGTGCAGAGGGCCTATCAGCCGCACCCCGAGGCAGTCACCCTTGAGATCCGGTGCAAGGGCAAGACCCTCATGCTCTACTGCTCGGCCGATCCGGAGACCGCGCGCCTGCACCTCCTGCCAAAGAAACCCCTGAACCCGCCGACCCCGCCGCCGTTCTGCCAGTTGCTGCGTGCCCGCCTCGAAGGCGCACGAATTGAGGGCATTGAACAGGTCGCCGACGATCGCATCGTTCGGCTCGACATGCAGCGCGATGGAAAACCCGTAACTCTGGTTGCGGAGCTGACCGGACGGACGGCCAATCTCATGGTGCTTGATGAAGCCGGGGCCGTGAGAGGGCAGTTGCGCAAAGGGCGATTCAGGACAGGGGACACGTACGTTCAGCCAGCATCGAAGACCTCTCACCCGCACCCTCTCCCCGTTGACCTATTGCAGTTGAAAGAGCAATGGGTGCCCCGGGCGAGGGGAAATTCTTTTCCCTCTACACTGAAGGGAGAAGGCAAGGGTGAGGGGGAATTTCCGATCAGCGCCGAGCTGGAGCGGCGCTATCAGGAACGCGACGAGGCACGAGCCAAGGCTCGGAAGCTCGACGCCATCAAGGCGGGTCTACGGAAAACGCTGAAGCGGACGGCCAAGCGCATCGAAGCCTTGGAAGCAGACCTGACCAAGGCAGAGCGCTATCGCGACTACAACCGGTATGGGGAACTGCTCAAGTCCCATCTCGGGGAGATCGGCAAGGGCGCCACGGCCATCACAGTCCCCGACTACTTCGATGCCGCGCTGCCCGATCTCGTCCTGCCGCTGGACCCGGCCAAGAGTCCCCAAGGTAATCTGGACGACTATTTTCGGAAGTATAAAAAGTACCAGAACGCCCAGAAGGCGATCCGCCCGCGCCTACAGGCCGCTCAAGCTGAAGCGGCGACCTTGCGCGAGAGCCTGGCCGCGCTCGACCGTGATGAAGCGCCGGCGGAGGTAGGGAATCTTGTAGGGGCGGTTCGCGAACCGCCCCTACGCCGCAAGAAAGAAACCGCCCCTGCCAAACCGTTCCTCAGGTTCACCTCAGAAGCAGGCGATTCGATTCTAGTGGGACGCAACAGCCGCGAAAACGAGGAGCTCACGTTCGGCCTGGCCCGTAGCCACGACCTCTGGCTGCATGCAAGCGGTGCCCCAGGGTCCCACGTGGTGCTCCGGCTGGAGAAGGGCGCGGAGCTCAGGAAGGAATCTCTCCTGGATGCAGCGACCCTGGCGCTGCAATACAGCGACCTGCGCAAGAGCGGGCAGGGAGAGGTCCTCTACGCCTACCGCAAGCACGTCCGCAAGCCGCGCGGAGCCAAGCCCGGCCTCGTCACCGTCACCCAGGACAAGCGCCTCTTCCTCAAGCTGGACCGGAAACGGCTGGCGCGCCTCAAAGAATCGCAGGTGAGAGAAAATAATTAGTCGAGTGGCGCCGATGTCGCCGGAGACGAAGGGGTAGCGGGTGCAGGGCTTCCGCCAACCCCTCTCCTTCCCAATTGGTGCGAGTCCAAGAATTCTTGCGGGTGGCGCCGAGCGGGGCGCCCCGACGAGCCAGAGCGCCTACAGGCGGGGCTGCCACGCCGAAGCCACCCGTTGCAATCGAGCGGGTGACACCGCATGGGTGCCCAGATGCAGCGCGGGGCGTACAGCCGGGTCTGCGGGGCCTCGACGGCAGGACCCCGGAGCCGCAGGCGACAGAACCGTCCCTACTCGCCGACGCGCACCAGCAGCCCCTTGTCCTTGCACGCCGCGAACATCACGTGGAACCAGACAATCAGCACGGTGAGGTAGACAGCATTGAGCCCAACGGCCCAGGCCAGGTTGTGCGCGGGAAACGTCCCGGCGGTGATGACCGCGCGCATACCTTCGAAGACGTGCGTGGCCGGATTGAGCCGCGCGATCGCCTGGAGCCAGTCCGGCAGGACGCTCAGCGGGTAGAAGACGCAGGAGATCGGCTGGAAGAGAAAGACCATGCCCCACGCCAGGACCTCCACCTCCTGGCCGTACCGCATGATCAGGCCGGTCGTCAGGACGCCGATGCACCAGCCCGCGATGACGAGGTTGAGGATGAAGGGGATGAGCGACACGCCCAGCACGAAGATATTGAACGAGTAGAACGCCAGCGCGGCCAGCACCGTCACGCAGGACACCGCCAGGACCTTGCTCACGCTCAGGATCATGGTAGCGGCCAGGAACTCGCCCGTGGTCAGCGGGCTGGCGAACAGGTTCATCAGGTTGCGCGACCAGATCTCTTCCAGGAAGGAGATCGTGATCCCCTGCTGGGCGCGGAACAGCACGTCCCACAGGATCAGTGCTCCCAGGAAAAACAGGACGAAGTTCGGCAGCGCCGCCTTGAACTGCGCGAGGTAGAGCGTAATGAAGCCCCAGATGAGGAGGTCCACGAAGGGCCAGTAGACGATCTCCAGGACCCGGGGGAAGCTCCGCTTGTAGAGGTACAGGTGGCGACTCAACAGCGCGGCGATGCGGTGGAGTTTCATGAATGCCTCATGCCCGAGGCTTGGTCCGCGCGAGCTTCAGAAACACGTCTTCCAAATCGGCCTCGCCGTAGACGGCCTTGATTGCCTCGGACGTCCCTTCCGCGACGATCCGGCCCCGCTGGAGAAAGATGATCCGGTCCGACATCTCCTCCATCTCCCGCATGTTGTGCGAGGTGTAGAGCACGGTGAGCCCGGTCGAGCGTCGGATTTCCTTGATCAGCGCGCGCGTCTTATCCGCGATGTCGGGGTCGAGGCTGGCCGTCGGCTCGTCCAGGGACAGGACCTTGGGGGCGGTCAGGAAGGCCTTGGCCAGCGAGAGACGCGTCATTTGGCCGGAGGAGAGCTTGCGGGTGATCTTGGTCCGGAACTCCTCCATCTCCAACCGCTTGACGATGTCGTCGATCCGCGACGTGATCCGATCCATCCCATAGAGCTTGCCGACGACCCGGAGGTTCTCCTCGACGGTCAGGGCCTGGGGCATCGAGACATAAGTCGAGGAGAAGTTTACCCGGCCCAGGATCTCCTCCCGGTGGCGGTCGAAAGGCAGGCCGAATATGCGGATCTCGCCGGCGGTCGGCGTGATAAGCCCCAGCAGCATCTGGATGGACGTGGTCTTGCCGGCGCCGTTCGGGCCCAACAGGCCCAGGATCTCTCCTTGCCGGATGTCGAACGAAACGCCGTCCACGGCCGTGAAGTCGCCGAAGCGCTTGGTCAGATTCCGGACTTGGACGATCGGCTCTGCCATAGTGCGCGATTGGGATCAGAAGAGGTACTTTTCGAGTTTTTCGTCGATATGGCAGGTGAGGCACTTCCGGCTCAGGACCTTGCCGTCGTACTCGGTCTTGCCGTCATGGCACCGGAAGCAATCGGCCTCCCGATGGGCCTTGACCATCGAGGCCTCGATGGACGCCTGCTCTGCCTTCGGAATCTCGTCCAGCCTGATGTGCCCGCGCGGGATCACGATTTTGTAACCCTTGAACGGCTTCGCGTGGACCACGGTGGCGTGACAAGTCGTGCACCCTTCGCCCTTGCCCCGCTTCTGGAAGGCCTCCATGTGCTTGCGGTGGGCCATGATCAGGCCAGCCTTCTTCAGAGGTCCGGGCAGGTCCCGCTCCGCGATCTCCGAGATGCGCAGCATGTTCCGATGGCAGGACAGGCAGACCTCGGAATACACGGTCACCTTCAAGTCCTCGGGATTCTTGGGGGTGCCGAAGAAGGTGACCCAGACATCATGCGTCCCCTTGATGACCTTGTCCTGGATGAACCCTTCGAGCGTCGGCCGGACGTGACAGGCCACGCAGGTCACCTCCTTGTGCGAGGAATTCACCCAGCTATCGTAGGAGGGCTTGATGGTGTGGCAGGTCGCGCAGAACTTGGGGGCACTCGTGAGGGGGATCGCCACGGCTGCGGCGACCACCCCAAGCACCGCCACGACGATCACGATCAGGACGGTCTTGGGGATCCTGCATTCCATCAGGCACGCGGGCCGCGCCTCAAGGGAAAGCGCTTGCCGATGAGGGACGCCAGACCGGAGATATCGTCGGGATGGAACACGGGCACGCCGCCCGGCACCTGATCGAGCGGTTTGTTCGACACCAGCGCCAGCAATCCCTCCGGCAAGACTTCCACCTCCCCGACGTGGTCACGCACCACGACCACCTTCGGATAGCCTTCGCTCTTCCAGCCCTCTGCGATGATCAGGTCGGTTCCGTCCCGCACGTACCGCTCGCGCAGTTCCTCGACGCGGACTTCTTGATCCACGTCGGCGAACATCGCCAGGCTGCCTTTGGAGGTCACGAGGACCGTCTTGGCCCCGGCCCGCTTGAGTCGCCAGGAATCCTTGCCTTCGGTGTCGAGGTCAAAGCCGTGGCCGGCGTGCTTGATCGTGGCGATCCGGTAGCCGTCCCGGACCAGCACGGGGATCACGCGCTCAATGAGCGTGGTCTTGCCGCTGTTGGAGCGGCCGACGAAGCAGAGGATCGGCGGAAGGGAGGGCTCCATGGCTCAGAACCCGCCTCCCAGCACCTGGACGTTCACGACGTCGCCGGGCTTGAGCTTTTCCACCTCCACCGGCACGTCAATGAGGCCGTTGGCCTTGACCATCGAGGTCAGGATGCCGGAGCCCTGGCTCCCGGTCGTCCGCACCATGAGCATGCCGTTTTCCATCCAGAGGATGCCGCGGAGGAAGTGCCGCCGATCCGGCCGCTTCGAGAACTTCTCCTGAAACAGCGCCTGGACGACCGGCCGGCTTAGCACCTGGCTGCCGCACATCTTGAGGATGGCCGGGCGCACGAGCTGCTCGAAGGTGACCATCGAGGAGACAGGATTGCCCGGCAGGCCAAAGGCCAGGGTCTTGCCGATGTTGCCGAAGGCCACGGGTTGGCCGGGCCGGATCGCCAGCTTCCAGAAGTTCATCTCGCCGCCGAGTTCCTGGAAGACCGGCTTCGTGAAATCGTAGTCGCCCATCGAGACGCCGCCGGACAGCACCAGGAAGTCGGCGTTCAGGCCTTCCCGGATCTTCCGCTTCAAGTGATCGGGGTTGTCCTTCGCGATACCCAGGAGGATCGGAAGGCCGCCCGCCTCTTTGACCTGCGCGGCGATCGCGTAGCTGTTCGAGTTGACGATCTTCTCCTCGTTGAAGCGCTCGTCGAGGTCGGCCAGTTCATCCCCTGTCGAGAGGATCGACACCCGCGGACGCTGGTAGACGAAGATGAACGACTTGGCCAGGATGGCCAACATGCCGGCTTCGGCCGGGCGGATGGCCTTGCCTTTCGGAATGATGCAGTCGCCTTTTCGAACGTCCTCCCCCTGCAGCCGGATATTAGCACCCTTCTTTTCTTCCTTGAAAACCTTGACGGTCGTCGGCGTATTCTCGGTGTCCTCCACCTTGAGAACCGTGTCGGCCCCTTTGGGGATGGGCGCGCCGGTCATGATCCGGATCGCCTCGCCCTGGCCGACCGTCTTTGCCGGAAACTTCCCCGCCGGCACGTCCTCGATGACCTTGAGCACAGTGGGCGTCGTGATGGCGTGCGCCTGCTGGATGTCCTCATAGCGCACGGCGAACCCGTCCATCGCCGAGTTGTCCCAGGGCGGGTTGTCCCGCTCGGCGATGATGTCCTCGGCCAGGACGCGTCCCAGCGCGTCAAGCAGGCCAATCTTCTCGACGCCCAGGACGGGCACAGTGTCCAGGACGACCTTCAGCGCGTCTTCTAAGCGGGTGAGGCTTTCTTTCATTGCTTGATCGGGGAAAAGCCGGGCTTGTTCTTGGGCGGCGCCACGGGCCCGGACCGCTTGCGGACGAAGTCTTCCACCTTCTGGGCGAGCTCATGGAATGCCGCCGCCGTATCGGTGTCCGAGCAGAACATGGCATAGGGCTCGCCGGCGTCGCATTGCACGGCGACATCCGGGTCGAGCGGGATGCGCCCCAGGAACGGCACGGCCATCTCGAGGGCCGCCGCCTCGCCGCCGCCCTTCTTGAACACCTCGATCTCCTTGTGGCAGTGCGGGCAGGTCATCCCGCTCATGTTCTCCACGATGCCGATGACCGGGAACTCGCTGTCCTTGACGAAGTTGACCGACTTGCGCGAGTCCAGCAGCGCGACTTCCTGAGGCGTCGTGACGATGATGCAGCCAGTCACGTCGCCGATGAGGTCCATCGTGGTCACCGACTCGTTGCCGGTGCCCGGCGGAAGGTCCACCAGGAGATAATCCAGCTCCTGCCACTCCACCCCGCCGATGAGCTGGTTGATGAACTCGTACTTGTAGGCGTCGCGCCAGACGATCGGGTCGTCGGAACTCTGGAGCAGGAAGGCCATAGAGGCCACCTTGATGTTGTATGCCTGGAACGGGATGATGCCGCCCGTCGCGCTGATCTTCAGCTTCTGCCCCTCCCCGCCGACCATCTTGGGGATGTTGGGCCCGTGGATGTCCATGTCCACGACGCCGACTTCCTTGCCCAGGAGCGCCAGGCTCACGGCCAGGTTCGTCGTGACGGTACTCTTGCCGACCCCTCCCTTGTTGCTCATGACCAGGATCTTGTTGCGGATGAC
>VBOF01000349.1 GCA_005877855.1 Nitrospirota bacterium
TGGGTGGTGCTGTCGGGCCTGCGGAGGCTGGGGTTTCCGGGCGACGCGGCGGTGCTGAACCTGCCGGTGGCCGGCCGCGACGGCGACCCCGTTCCGTTCGTCAAGGAGACCGGTGGCTACGTCCCCGGGTCCGGCGAGTGGTGGAAGCCGACCGACGCGCCCGAGGTGCTGAGCGCCGCGCTCCAGCGCATGGCGCAGTACGCCGAGCAGCGGGATCGAGTCGCGTTGTTGAATCGCGTGCTGATCGTGAACTCGGGCCACGTGGCCGCGCTGACGATGCTCACGAGAGAGCTCTACCGGACGCTGCTGAGCGCCGGAGCGGCTGCGCACCATGTGTTGATCGGCGATGCGACGCTGGCCGGCCGCTTCAACGAGCTCTATTGGAACGCGTACGCCCAGGCCTCCCGCATAGACCTTTCGTACCCGAGGAATGTGATCGGGCCGGACGGCGTCGCCACGCCGACCCCGGCCGACTATTTGTACCGGATGCTCCCCGCGATGGAGAAGCTCGCGCGCTTGCAGGCGGACGATCTAGAGAACCGGATTCGCCTGGGGAACGCCTATCGGTGGAGCAACGATGCGCAGGCGGCCATCGCCACCCACGAGGCGGTCGTGAAGGACATCACGCCGGATCGCTCGGCGCTCAAGGCGCGGGCCCTGCTGGAGCTGGCATGGTCGCGCATCGCCAAGGTTCTCTGGAACCGCATGTCGGATGATGCGGGCCTCGTGCGGGCCTACAACGAGGCGGAGGAGGCGTTCACGCTGACGGACAGACCGCTGGACAAGTTCACGGCCGCATACACGATGGCCTGCAGCCTGGCTTACATGCCGAACCGCGATCTCCGCGCGATGCTGGAGAAGCTGACCGAAGCGCGCAAGTGGTATCTGCAACTGGCCGGCGCCTCATATGAATCGTGGCGCTACCTGCTCCTGAACGACACCCTCAAAGGCGTCGTCGAAGCCGACCCCGACTTCAAGCCCCTCCTCACCGCCTCGTAACCGCCCTAAATAGCGTTTAGTGGTGGAGGTGCTTTAGGGTCGAGGCCATGAGCACGATGAAGATGCCGAACCAGAAGGACGCGCGAAGAAACGGGATGCCTTCCGGATCCTTCTCGTCGTCGCCGGTCTTGCTTGTCTGTGCTTCGGGCTCGGGCGGAAAGATGACGTTGTAGAGGAACAGCGTCATGATGCACATGACGAAGAAGAGCTTGATGCCCAGCGCGATAATGTACGGATTGGTGAAGCCTTCCCCGGTGGTCGCCTTCATCAGCCGGTTGACGTAGGCGATGTTGATCCCGCCGGTGACCAGGATGATCAGCATGAGGGCGCCGATGATCCGCTGGTACCTCCGGTAGATGGCGTTGGCGAGCGGCTTGACCAGTTCGCCCGGGACCGACTTCTTCAGGGACGGGACGACGGCCATCATCAGCAGACCCAGCCCGCCGATCCAGAGGATGGCGGACATCAAGTGCAGCCAGTGGTTCACGATGGGGACCCACTGGTTGATGAACTCCACGCTCTTCTTGACCATCGCCTGCATGAAGTAGGGGATGCGCTTGAACCGGGCCGTGGCCTCGTCGCTCCAGCGTACCCCGAACTTCTCGGGGGCCGTGTCCACGCCGATCTCGTTCACCTGGACCTTGGGGCCGCCCTTCGGGGTGTAGAGGCACCACTCGTCCGCGTCCAGCCAGTCCCCGTGGTCGGCGTAGGGGCGCGCCCGGCACCCGCCGCAGATGTCGGAGTACTCACAGTCTGCGCACTTGCCCTTGAGCTTGGGCTCGCGGAACGAGTCGAACACCTCGGACCGCTCCCACAGGTCCACGAAGCTGACCTCCCGCACGTTGCCCGCGCTCAACGGCATGTACGGGCACGGGGTCAGGTTCCCTTCCGGTGTCACGCGGGCGTAGTTCGTGCCGGCGAGGCAGCCGCCGCCCATGTAGCCGGTGGCCTTGGTGATCGGCGAGTTCGGGTCGCGCTCGTACGCGATGCGCTTGAAGTGCGGCGCGCACCGGGCGCGCACCAGCATGTCGGGATACTGCTGCTGCACGTCCACGAGGTACGTGAGCACCTCCTCGTACTGCTGGGGCGTGATGTCGGTCATCTCTTCGCCGCGGCCCGTACAGACCAGGAAGAACAGGTTCAGCACGCGGGCCCCCAGCTTGTGTGTGAACGCGACCATCTGGGGCACTTCGCGGTAATTCATCGGGGAGACACTGAAGTGGATCTGGAATTGCAGCCCGTTGCGCTTGCAGGCCTCGATGCCGGCCATCGTGCGCGCCCACGCGCCGGGGAGCCCGCGGAACGCGTCGTGCTTGGCGGCGTCCACCGAGTCCACGCTGATGCCCATGCCCATGACGCCGATCTCGACCAGCTCACTGGCAAGCGCGTCGTCGATCAGCATCCCGTTGGTCCCGAAGACCACCATGAAGCCGCCCTTCGCCGCGTAACGGGCGATGTCGAGGATGTCCGGGCGGGTGAGCGGCTCGCCGCCGGTGATCACGACGATCGCATGCTTGTTCACGATCGCCATCTGGTCCAGCAGCCGGTACACCTCCTGCGTCGTCAGCTCATCGGCCGCGCCGGACGCCCGGGTCGTCGCGTCGAGGTAGCAATGCCCGCAGCGGAGGTTGCACCGCTTGGTGAGGTTCAGCGCGATGAGATAGGGCTTCCAGTCGTTCTGCGGGGTAGGCTTGCGACTCTCCGGCAGGAGGCCTGGCCGGTTGACGTACCGCAGCGGGATGGGATTGATGAGCTGGAGCGTGTCGTTCACGACTGCTTGTGGCCGATCAAGCTCTCGATGATGTCCTTGAGGTTGCCGGTCTTCATGGCCTCTTCCATGTAGCCCTTGGCTTGCTCGATCCCGGCTTCCGCGATCGCATAGGTGATGGTCGTCGCGGCGATCTTCTCGGCGTGTTTCTCGATCAGGGCCCGTGTGCAGTCGCGCATGTAGCCGGCCGGCGCCCGTTCGAGGCGGGCCACCGCGTCGGGAGTCCAGGTGAAACGGGAACCCTGGAGCGCGGCGGGCTGCGGCGCTTCGTTCTTCTCGGGCGGAGGGAACGCGCCGGTGCCCTTGTTGGCGAAAATCGGCGTGTACTCCTCGCTGGCCGCCTCGTCGATGTACGGCTTGGCGAACTCCAGCGTGATGGTGGTCATGCCCATCTTGCGGGCGGTCTTCTCGATCTTGGCCTTGCACCGGCGGCGCTGGAAGCCGGCCGGGACCGCGCGGATGGCCTCCTTGGCGTCCTTGGTCCAGGTCATCGGCACGTCGTCATAGGCGAGCTCGGTCTCAAGCGCGCCCTCGGTCTTGGCAGCGGCCGCGAACATGCTCTTGTCGATCAGCGTGAACGTGTCGCCGGCGGCCTTGCAGATCGGGCACATCACGGGCTGGTCGCCCTTGGCCGTGTAGCCGCACCCGCTGCAGAGCCAGTAGTTCTGGCTCATGCGGTCGAGGTAGGCCTGCGTGCCCGGGCTGACCGCGGGCTTCTCTTCCACGATCCCGGCCATCATGCCGGAGAGCGTCGAGCCCATCATGTCGCGGGCCACGCCCTCGTCGGCCTTCATCGCGTTGCGGTCGATGC